>NZ_LMMH01000011.1:0-52157 GCF_001422185.1 Sphingomonas sp. Leaf257 | reverse complement strand
TCCTGTGTCGGCTGGACCCCATGTCCTCGACACCATCTTCAATCCCTCTCTCCTCCCCGGCCCTTCGGCCGGGCAGGGCGCGCAAGCGCCCCTCACCGGCGCGCTTTTCGCGCGGCGGTGGACGTTCGTGGGGAAACCCGCCGGGGAGACCAGCGAGCCGTCCCTACAGCGAGGGATCGTCACCCGGCAGGGCGGAGACCCGCGAGGGGCTCCGGGCGGCGAAGCCGGCTAGAGCCCGGTCCCGCCCGAAGGGCGGGCGCCCTGAAAAGGCTTGAAGGTCACCGATGTAGCTGCGGTCTTGGGTACGTTCTGGCGGCGATCTCGCCTAGTCGTTAAGGCCGGACGATCTTGGCCGACACGATGGAGGGAAGCGACATGAGAAACGCGATGCTGGCGATCATCGGCGCATTTGCTCTGGCGGGCTGCAGCAAGTCGGTCGAGGGCACGTACAACATGGTCAACGGCCCCGTGCCGGGCGTGGTCGCAACCTTCGGTGACAAGACCTTCTCGCTTTCGAGCGGCGCGAGCGGTAGCTACGAGGTCAGTGGAGACACCGTCATTTTGAGCGGCAACTCGCTTGGCGGGACCTACAAGATCGACGGCGGGAAGCTGGTCGGTGATCGCTTCTCGTTCGTCCCTCGCGACCCGAACGACAAGTCGCCGATCAATCTCGCACCGCGCTCGTCGGGCAGCATGTCGACGACTGGTGGGAAAGCCTTCTAGGGCCGGGAGTGAGACTTCTCGCCGTTCGGGGCCGTTAGGCCGAACTCGGCGTCTATGTCGCGACCTGCCGCCTCCCGGATAGCGAACATCTCGGTGTGGGTGATCCGACCATCGACCATGGCTGTTCGGTAGGCCTGCGCTCCGAGTGGTCCGGCGCGGGACAGGACGATCGCGTCGCGCTCGCCCTTCGCGCTCACAGGCCCGAAGGGCCAAAGAGCGATAGAAACCGCTCCTAGGCCTGCGGCGAGGATGACAAAGCTGAACGGCGCCCGTCGCCGTGCGAACAAGAAGAGCGCGCCGGCCAGAAACAGGATCAGGACGGCGACGGGAATGAGGTTGAGCATGGTCCTGCCTCTCGGATGAGCCATCGTATGAGCTGGCGACCGCAGACGCCAGAGCTGCTGGTCAGGTGACGCGGATGGCGATCGTCTCGTCGTCGCCGTTATCGATGACGAGGACGGTGCGGCCATCGCGTGCGGCAGCTGCTGCCGCGTCCGCTGGCCAGTCCCCGTACTCGCGCAACGTCTTGGCCATGTGTGTCTCGGCGCTGGCGCGATCCGGGTGATCCTTGATGATCGTGTCGAACGATAGCGACTGGTGAAGGGTTTGAATGGGCATAGTGATTTCCAGCGGAGGCCGGCACATGCGAGGCGTAGCAAGTGTGCGACCCGCAGGGGTCGCCACGACGCGAGCGAGCAGTGCCTGGCGAGCCATCGGGACCGACAGCGACCGACGCGCGACAGATGAGGCGGTGCGATCCGATCAGGTGAGGCCTGATTTTACCCTGCGGTTGTGGGAACCAGCACGAAGGGTGGCGGAAGGTACGCGCCAGTGGCGAAATGCTCCCGCAGGTCGTCGAGGGTCGCGATCTCGCCGGCTTCGTCGGATGTCAGGACGGGGCGGCCGTCTTCGTCGGCGGTGAAGGCGCGACGCTCGCCCACGCCCTTCCAGATGACGATCTCGGCGGGGAAGGAACCCGGCGCGCCGCCCGACCAGCGCCAGAACGGCAGGTCGTTCGTGCAGCAGAAGTCCTCGATCTCGTCGATCTTGCCGTTTGCGATGTCGTGGCCGCGCAGCACGAGTGGTTCACCGTCGGGTAGGTCGTTGGCGGTGAAAGGCTCGCCGTCCCACTCGGTGGAAAGGTTTTCGGCGTTAGCCTTTTCGATGAGCTCGCCGAGAAGATCAGCGGAAAGTCTTCCACCAATCGAAATCGAGACAGATACGCGGTCAGCCATGGTGGCACCTCGTGGATATCGTGGCGCGCTGGTCTTGAGCGGTCCTTCGGCACCATTCGTCCAGCTATCCACCGCCACCCCCCTTCCCTTCGGCTAAAAGGTTGAAAGACTGTTTCTATTAAGGGTCATTGATGCAGCAGAATCTAGTTATGCCGAAGATGCAAGACGGTTTTGGGTCCGTTTCGATGCCTGTCTCCATTTAAGCAAAAAAAGGGCGATGCCTGGGGAGGCATCGCCCGAGTGACGCGCAGGGAGTGGGGGGGAGCCTGCGACGTCTGCCGGTGCCGCGAGGGAGCGAGCGGCACCGGGAGGGGATCAGGCGTTCTCGGTCACGCGCTTGCCGCGGCTGCGGCGCGTGGTTTCCTCGACGGGGGCGGTGGTCTCGCCGAGGCCGTCGTCGCCGGCGCCGGCGCTGCCGCTCATCCCGGCGTCGTCGCTCGAGCCGTCGGCACCGAACGGCGGAGCGGGATCCTCGTCCGACTTGATGCCGAGSGCGCTGGTCACGTCGCGGCGCTTCTGCGCGCGCTGCCAGACGATGTTGTACGAGCCGTCCTCCTGCCGGAAGGCCGAGACCTGCAGCGGCTGGGCGAGNGCGCTGGTCACGTCGCGGCGCTTCTGCGCGCGCTGCCAGACGATGTTGTACGAGCCGTCCTCCTGCCGGAAGGCCGAGACCTGCAGCGGCTGGGCGAGCGAGGGATCGTCGATGCGGCCGTTGAGGAACGCCTCGCCGGTGTTGTTCGACGTGAGTTCGAAGAAGGCGCCGACCTGCACCCACGTGCGGCCGGGAGTCAGCGCGTGGATCTCGTAGCGCGGCGCGCGCGGGTTGGTGGACTGGACCGGCTTCAGCGCGATCGTCATCGCAACCGCGAGCGTCGAGATGCGGCCCATGAAGATGCCGGCGTCGTTCTGCTTGATCTGACCGATGTTCATCGTAACGTCTCCTGTGTCGGCTGGACCCCATGTCCTCGACACCATCTTCAATCCCTCTCTCCTCCCCGGCCCTTCGGCCGGGCAGGGCGCGCAAGCGCCCCTCACCGNTCCTGTGTCGGCTGGACCCCATGTCCTCGACACCATCTTCAATCCCTCTCTCCTCCCCGGCCCTTCGGCCGGGCAGGGCGCGCAAGCGCCCCTCACCGACGCGCTTTTCGCGCGGCGGTGGTTGACCGGGAGCGACCTTGGGGCGACGTGCTTGGCACGGTGTCGCCGTTACGGTGGACCGCAGGGGTGTTCCGGGATCGGAGCCGGAGGGTGGCGCTCGAGGTGACGCCGGGCGGTTGCCAGTTTGCGCAAGGCAGACGCCAGAAACAGTCCGTGCGAACTCTCCGCGTCGATAAGCGCCGCGCGCTTCGTCAGCTGGGTCTCCCGGTGCCGGATCGCGTCGATGGCCATCATCACATCGTCGAGGGTGAGTGCGACGACCGTCTGTGACGGTGAGAGCGGCACGCACCGCAGCGCGAAGGGCAGGAACTGCGGCGCGATCGGCAGATGGTGCGCAAGCGCGAGCTCGACGGCGTGCCGCCACTTATCGGCGTCGTGGACGGTCTCCCGCAGGATCGCCGCAGACGACATGGGCGCGAGCGAGCGCAGCGCCCCGGCATCGATGGTAACCGCGAGTGGGTCGCTGGATGCCAGGCCGATGACGCCTTCGGAGATGATGGCGAGGACGTCGCCCTCCACGATGCAGGGGCTCTCGTCGAGGCACGCTTCGTAGGCGGCCGCGCTGGTGTCGTAATAGTGGACGCGGTGCATGACCGTTTCCTTCAGGTTCGGGGGTAACGACCGCGATTGCGGTCAGGAGTAGAGGGGTCGCTGGGCTGGGAAGCGCTCGGGCGGCAGCCCCGAGAAGGTGTAGGCGCGGTAGCGCCCGCCGTCGTAGATCACCGACGAGACGTCCGGCTTGTGCCGCTGCAGGCGCTCGAGGAGACGGTTCGCGCGACGCTGCGCCGCGATCGCGGCCTCGTCGTCGAAGTGGATGGCGATCGCGCGCACGAAGGTGCCGCTGTCGTACCGTAGGGTAGGCAGGGTGGCGTCTACGAGAGAACACCCCACTGCCCCCCTCCGAACCGGACGTGCAACTTTCACTGCATCCGGCTCTCCGCTCCGGGCACTGTAGAACGAAAGTCCGGCAGCTTCCCTGCATGAAGGAGTTGATGACAGGGCGCGCAAAGCGGCCTCGTCTTCCGGGCCCGTTCGGCGTGAAGCCTCCGGAACACCGGCCCATCCCTCATGCGACGCACGGGGTTGCTGTGGTGAAGATGGAACGGTCCATCGGTGCCGCCACATGCGGAGCATGCTTGGGCGAGCACTCGGTCAGTCAGGTTGGTCCTGCTTAACCGAAGAGCTTCCGTGCGAGGCGTGTTGTCGACCGACGGCCAGAACACCGGCCTACGATCGAGTTCCGCCAGTCGCCAAACCGCGATCCTCCTCTCATCCCTCCCAACGCCGATACGCACTACGTACCTGCCCGGGCCAACCCTGAGGCGCCGGAGCGAAGCCATTAGGCTTGTCCGATGCTTGTGCGCGAGCGTCTTGAACAGACTACCGCGCCAGAGAAACTCGAGCTTGTTGAGTGCGCCTTTCACATCCACGGCCAAGGCATAGTAATTTGCAAAGCCGCGAAGTTCGGCGTTGTAGACCTTGACGATCTCCGCATCATCCATGTGAAGCAGGCCCGGACGGTGCACAGCCCGTCCCAAGTCGAACTGACCATAGCCGTGCCTCTGGCTGAACGATTGCACCTTGTCGCGCGGGACCAGCAACTGAATTTGATCCGTCACCGTCCGCTTGACTGCGACGATGCCCGTCCGTGCCCGTTGTTTGACGAGCCGGTCGGACGCCGTGCGAGTGCGCACGTCGTAGCCAAGGAACCTTGCTCCCTTCCGAGCCTCGCGGATCCCGCTTTTCAACGGGGACGTTCGGAGCTCAAGCTCGCTCGCGAGGAAGCCCTCGATGGCGGCCTTGATCTCTTCGGCCTCGGCCCGGCTGCCGATAACCCCCAGAAGGAAGTCGTCGGCGTACCGGACGTAGCGAAGGCGTCGAAAGTCTGGATCGAACGGGTCCGTCGCGGGTAGCTTGCGCATCGCCGCGAGCGTCTCCTTTATTCGGTCCAGCCATGGTTGGATTTCATCAACCTGCCCTTTGTCACGCAGCGCAGCCACGCGCTTCCGGGCGTACTCGGAACGGCGCTGAAGGTGCCTGTATTCCGCCGATTTGCGACGTTGGGCACCCTTGTCGAAGCCAGCGACGAGCCCTTCCACATAATGGTCAAGCTCGTGCAGGTAGACGTTCGCGAGCAGAGGCGAGACGATGCCTCCTTGCGGCGTGCCACTATAGGTTTCGTGGAAACGCTGCTGCTCCAGATACCCTGCCTTCAGCATCGCACTGATGAGAGCGGTAAACCGCCTATCATCAATGCGACGTTCAAGCAGGCTCAACAATTTCTCGTGAGAGATGTTGTCGAAGTATCCTTCGACATCGACTTCGATCAGCCACTTCACGCCCTTCCATGTCTTGCGGACATGGTCGAGCGCCGTGTGACACGACCGCCCCCGTCGAAAGCCGTGTGACCGATCAGAGAAGATCGGTTCATAGACTTCGTTCAGGATCATCCTGACCACTTCCTGCACCAGTCGGTCGGTTGCAGTCGGGATGCCGAGCGGTCTTGTTTTACCGTTGGTCTTGGGGATGTGGACGCGCCTGACCGGCTGCGGGCGATACGTGCCCGCCGAGAGTTGCGCGATCACCGCATCGATCCGGCTTTCGTCGAGATCGGTTACGGCCTCACGGTCGATGCCGGGGGTCTCTGCCCCACGGTTCTGTTGGATGCGGCCCAAAGCTTCCACCCACAAGGAGCGGGATAGCAGCAGTCGGAACACACCGTTCACACGTTTGCCGGTCAAGGCAATCGTTCCAAGTGATTCCAGCCTTTTCAAGGCGGCACAGGGTTGCATCAGCAGACCTCCGCCCTGGTTCGATGCTGGATCGAAGCTGCCGCACTTCCCCCGCTCGGTTGCGCTTTCGCTCGGGTCACCCCGAACTTATACGGCCGACCGTCCCTCACCGAGGCAAGGGCTGTCCCGGCAATTACGCCGGGTGTTCGGGTAATATTGCGGCTCCGCCGCCATACAGGTCGATAACTCGACCAGCTACAGGCGGTCCCGTAGTTACGCGTGAAAGGAGATAAGCTAACGGTCTTAGGTGGCCTTTTCATCTCTAGTCCTCCGAAGGAGGTCACGCCGACAAGGTTGGCCGGTCAAGTCGATGGTACGGACTTGGCCGCTTCTCGGGTCCGAGCTGGTAGAGTGGACCCGACGCGTCGGTGCGGGGTTTCAGTCGCTTTCCTCGCCGCCAAGGGTTTAGGCCGCGAGAGATTGGGCTTCACGCAGTGTAGCGTTCACCATAACCGTCTTGCCCTGACCCGTTGCTTCAATGCGACTATTCACTTTGGGCCTTTTCCGAGCATGCTATGGTCCCGTTCTCCTTTCGAAGTTTCAGCCCGAGGGCACCGGTAAGCTCGGTGGGCAGATGCCATTGCCAACAAGCATCACGTCATCAGACGCACTCCTTTCTCGCGCCACAACGGCGCACACCAGCCACCTTCTTCGGGGCCGCCATAGGTCCGGTCTATCTCATAGAAAGCGAGGATGCTGCGCATGATGGACTCCCGTCGGCTGCGGGCGGCTCGATCACCGCCAGCGTTCAGCCACCGCCATCCCCCTCCCCTTCGTTCAGGCGTCCCGGGCGTCATCGTGTCGTTGGTGGCGCAAGGCGCGCGCCAGCGCTTTCTTTCGCGCGACGGCGTCGGCCCGCGTCGGACATGGTGCCGATAGGCGGCCGTGGCGTGCGCTGCTGTTGTCAAAGACGATCCAGCCAGCGGCGGTGTGGGCGACGTGCATGCCGTCGCTGCGCGACCCGGTCATGACTCCCGTCCCCGTGGGTCACGCTTCGCGGCCTCGGCCTGGAGGAGGCCGATCAAGCTCTCGCGACCCGACCGGATCTCGCTGTCCGGGGCGGCGATCACGGTCGCGGCTCGCCGCAGCAGGCTTGAGATATCGCGATCGTTCATGGGCAGTTGCGAGGGTGCGGGATGCGCCGGTTCGTCCCCGGCCTCGTCCATGAGGAGCACGAGGATGGATGGCTTGTGAGCTTCGTCGAGCGGACGGCTGTCGGTCACATGGCGGCCGCGGCCGGTCACGGCGAAAGCGTTGAAGGTGGGTGATACCCCGTCATTGGCATTGGGGATCGTGGTGCCCCGGTCATGGAACTGGATGTCGACGAAGCGCGCGGGGCCGTCGTAGCTCTTGCCCATGAAGCAGAAGGTGACCCGGCGGTTCTCGCTGGTCTTCGCCGTGATGGTGAAGGCGCCGTCGGGCACGTCGATCGCCTTGTGCGGCACGTCGTTGAAGCCGGCGAAGCTGAGCGAGACGGCGTCGGCGCGGCTCATGACGGGAAGATCGGTGATGTCGGCCATAAAGCGGCTCCTCCGGTTTTCATGGGAAAGGGCTGAAGCGGCACGCCCAACCGGGCCGTGCGTTGAGGCTCGATGACGACTGGCGACATCGAGGACCTGTTCGTGACGCTGTTGGTCGGTGTGGCGGGCGGCAGCGACGCGTCTTGGCGCAAGGCGGTCGGGCCTGTGACGGCGCTGCCGGTGGTGTTCCATCCGCGCTCGAATTGGTCGATCGCGCCGCAGGGGTCGGCGCGTCAGATCGAGGCGATCGAGAAAGCCGAAGCGATCATCCGGCAAGAGCACCCTTACGTGCCCAGTCCCGGCTTCCGGCCCTAGGCGGCGCGTCGATCGGCGGCTGCCATCAGGCGGGTCGCGGCACCGAACGTCCGCAGCGTCGTCGCGATCGTGCCTCGCAGTTTGGCTTTGCTTGAGACGACGAACTCCGGGTCGAGCGGCGTGCCGTCGGTCGTCGCGAAGCCGCAGGCAAGGCCGCTGCGTGTCTCCACGCGAACGAGGTGCCCCCGCCCCGGCGCCGGTCCTACGTGACGCGCGGTGAACTCGCCGAGACTGCCGTAGAGCGAGGTGATCGCTTTGCCCCAGCGAATGTGGCCTTGGGCGGCAGCGTCAGTCCCGTTGAAACCACGATCGAGCCAGGTGCGGAGGTGGGTTCGCTGTTGGAGACGTGAGTTGCGGGTCCGCTCCATCGTTCGCGCGAGCGGCAGAATGTGGCCGATGGTGTCGATCAGGTCGAGATCGGCTCCCTGCAGAGCGACAAGAACATCGTCGTATTCACGATTTTGCAGAAGTGCGGTTAGCTGGTTGGCAGCTGCGACGTGATCCATAGACGGCGTAGCGGCGTTCGGCTCGTCGAGTGCCTCGGCGCCGACGAAGCCGCCCGGGGTGAGCACGATGATCGTCGCGGCTTCGGCGCCCGGACGGGCGAGGGTCAGGGAAAGGAAGTCCCAAGCGGGGTCGCTGTCGATGTGGTCGGCGCCAACGATCATCAGCCGCCGCGACCACCGGGCAGGTCGGTGGTGGTCGGAGGGCTTCGGGTAACTGCTTGGCACCGGACGTCCGGCGAGGATGATCTGAGGGTCTTTCGGCAGGTTGTCGCGGCGCATGCCGGCGACGAGGGTGCGCCGCGCCGCATCGAAGAGGTCTGTGCGATCTCCACCGCCATCGCTGAAGCCTTGGTCGTAGGCTGCGTGGCGCTCTTCCAGAGAAGCCGAACAGGGGATCGCGTCGGAGTAGTGATGGGGCCATCCGACATGCGCTGCGTACCAACCGTCGGCGTATCGATTGGCGAGATCCCAGCTCAGTGCGTGGTCCTCGCGCCCTCGCATGATCGCGATGTCGCGGTCGCTGCCGAGTCCTCGGCGGATCTGATCCTCGGTGAAGGCGAAGTTGGTGGCCTCGCGTTGCGCAGCGGCCTCGGCCGCGATCGCGTCGTTCACGCTCCGCATCGCGGCGATCCGTTCGCGGCCTCGGGCCATTCGGTCGGAAAGGGGCGCGTCGCTCGGCAGATCGGGAAAGGTGCGCCACGCCGCGGCGATCGCCGCGGCGTGCTCGGGAGAACGTCCGCGCGACAGCCAGGCCGCGGGATCGGCGGGATCGAAGGCTTCGGACATCGTCGGCCTCGTTCTTGCTGGTGGTCCGCCCAGAAGGACAGCGGGATCGCCGTCAGGCGGTCGCGGCCTCGTCGGGGAAGGCGGCGGCCAGGTTGCGGTGCAACGTCTCGAAGTCGGCGATAGGGAAGCTTCCGTCGGGGCTGGGTCGCGTGACGTGAAAGGCGCTGACCAGGATCTCGAGCGGATCGCTCTGGACGATCGTTGCCGTGGCGTCGTCGTACTCGACAGGCGCGCGAAAGCCGGCTTCAAGCCAGGTCCCGAGACCCTCTTCGACGGCCTCGGCATAGGCACTGACCGCTTCGTCCAGCTCGTTCTCGACGTGGAGGACGAGCGACACATAGCGGCCGAAGTCGTGCCGATTGGACAAGCCGGTCAGGCGGCATCCTGCTGGCGGCGAACCGTAGCGTGCGATGATCGCGTATTTGTAGGCGAGCACCTCGAGCTCGTTGAGAACGTCGAAATTGGGCGTTTGCCCGAGCTGCGCGCACGGTTCGTTGGCGGGCGTACCGCCGATGTCGACGAAGTAGGGCATGGGGATCTCCAACGGTCCTGTCTTGACCGTCTGTCTCCTCCCCCTTCCTTCGCGCCCCAGTCGTCAGCGTGCGTCTTAAAGCGGCGCCCTGCTGCTCGAGCCGGAAGCGTGCCTAAGCCTGGTCCTTCTCGACACTAGCCGTCGGAAAGCGTTCTTCGATCACGAGTGACTGCCATTGCAGACGGTCACGTCCAAGCGCTGTGGATCGATCGAGCATCTGCTCAAGAGTGGCGCTCAAGCGGTTGAGCGACGCGGCGTAATCGTTGTCGAGCTCGTCGGCCTGCTGCGATGTCGGTGAGACCGTGGCCCGTGCCTTTCGGTGAGCCCGGGTCAACGCAGGCATGTGGCGCTGTTCGATACCTTCGAGCTCGATGGTGGCTTCCTCGCGCAACTCTTCGGGTACGGCCTTGAGGCGAGCGAGCAGCCCGGCAATCCGTGCCTCTGCCATTCGCGCGTCGATGTTCATCGGCAGGGTAGCAGCCAGAGGCTTCGGTCGCGGGGCGGTCCCGTCGGAAGGTCCAGCCAGCTCGATGTATCCCATACCTGTCGCGTAAAGCATTCCGCCTACGAGGATGAGCACAACGGCGAGCAACTTCACGACATTGCCGCTGAGCAGATCGGCTATCTGCTGCAGCGGACTCGCGGGATCCGCGCCAACGCCGTTTCCGAGTTCGCCGACCTGTGATGTCATGAAGTTCGCCGCTGAGAGAAACACGCCAAGCAGTCCGCAGTGAAGTCCGATATCGAAGCCGCCCTTTGGCGATGTGGGCTGACGGTGGTCGTCCATGTTCAAGCCCCCTCCGTTACAGATCACGATCAAAGCGCTGACGCTTCATGGCCGCCTGCGCGGGTCCATCGAAGCTGCCGAGCGTCTGCAGGCGGTCCGTCTCGAGTGTTGTTCCGAGATCAGTGGGGAGCGCGGCGTGCGGCGTGGCGATCGCGATTGCTGCGGCCGCGGTGGACAGTTCGCCGGGGGCGAGGCCTTTCCACACGAAGGTGTCGCGTTCGCCCGGGTCCTCGGGGTCGGGGCGAGACACCTGCACGTAGAAGGTCTCGAGTGGGCGGTCCCATCCGATTGCGACACTGACGCCGGCGGGCCCGACAAAGGTATGTCGACTCATGAGCGTGTTCCTGGGCTGGTTCGGTCGCGGCACATCGTTGCTGGCGACGTGATCAAGCGTCGAGGCGTAGTGCGAGGAGTTGGATCAAGAAGCCAACAACGAGGAAGCCTCCGATGAACCCCCACGTCGCCGTCGCATGGCTTACCGAAAGGACCATGTTTACCAGCGCGTCGCTTGTCACCGTCGCGGGCTCGGGATCACTCCCCAGCAGCCACATATTCTGAGCGCAGATCATGGCCGCGAGGTAGAAGACAACTGCGAGGGCCGACACAGGTCGGCGGATGAGGAAGCTGATCATAGTCACCTCTATGATGTCTCGAATGAAGGTTATTTCGGGTTGGTCGGGTCACGTCTAGTCAGCGATAGACGCCCTGGTCGCCGTAACCGCGGCCCTCGATGTCGACTGGGCGGCTAAGCCAACGAGGCAACGGCTCGGATCACCGAGACGGGCTGCAGGTGATGCGCGCCGATCACGTCTTCGACGCCGTAGCTGAGGCACTCTTCGAGCCAGATGACATAGCACGCGGCCTCTGCGAGTTCGGTGGCGAGAAGCTCGTCCATCATCGCGGCCTCGCGCGCCATCTGCTCAGGCAGGGCGTCCCAGTCGAGCGCGTCAAGAAATCGGTCCCGCCGGCTGATGAAGCGGATCAGGCGGTTCTCGTCGGCCTTGGCGATCGCGATCGCCTGTTGAATGCGCATGGCTCGTCTCCTCTTGTGGACACGATTCCTGCTCCCCCTCCCCTTCCCGTCGGCACGACGGGTCAGGCTCCGAGCTGCTCACGCAGGATGTCGGACCTGATCGGATAGGCGAGACGCGGTAGCGCTCGGCCCGCGCGCCGCGCGCCGCGGGTGAGCTCGAAGCAGTAGGTGAAAAGGGGTGCCTGTCGCGCCGGGACCAGGATTTCTGCGCGACGGCATCGTTCGAGCCATTCGCGAAGGTGCTCGTCCGCCTGCGGCCTCGGGGCGCCGAGCCTCACCAGTTGATCGACGGCGCCCGCATGACCTGTCTCGAGGTTTCGAATTTTGGACAAGGTGCGATCAGAGATCGTTTCCCCGGCGATGCGGAGCACCGTCCGCGGCCTCGTTCGCCCGCGATACGCCCCGGAGAGCGAGGCGTAGACGCAGCCGCAGTGTCCGACCTGAGGGTCGGAGAAGCTGACGACGGACTCGATCACCGGCTTTGCCTGACGCAGCAGCCGGAAGGCCCAGGCGGCGAAATAGCTTTCCCCATTGGCGGCGACGGAGGGCAGGCAGAGCAGGCGTTGCAGCACGCAGCCGCGGGTTGGCTCGTCATAGCCGGTATGGCGCGTGATGACCGCGCCCGTCGCGGGCACTCCGAAGACAATGATGCCGTCGAGAGAGGAAGCGCCGCCCCGGCCTGGGCCGAATAGCCCGACGGCCAGCTGTGCGGCGGGATAGCGATTGAGATAGTGATGGTCTGCGATGAAGGCGCGAGCGGTGTCGTGCGCCACGACGTCGACTGCGTAGCGCCTCGGGTCGATGACGGTGTCGTCGGCCACGAAGCGGCTGCGCCGGTCGCGCCAGCGTTGTGAACGGTCGGTAATCATGGTGAGCCTCGCTCAGGCGGCGCGCTGGTGGAAGAGATCGGCCGCCCAGGATTCGACCCAGTTGGCGGTGATCTGGTCATGATCGAGCTCGCCGGTCTCGATGAGTTCGCGGATCTGAGCGCGTGCATCAGCGATGGCCCGCTCCCATGGATCATCGTCGCCGAGGGAACGCGCCTGGTGGTCGGCGGCCTCGGGCAGCGTGACCGGAGGGGCGAGCGCACGGCCGCACTGGCGTTGATACCATTGCTCCATGTGCGAGGCGACCAGGCGATCGCTCTTCGCAACGCCGCGGCGAAGAGCGTCTCGTCGCGCCGCGACGCCGAAGGCCTGGCTGTCGATCGAGGCGATCCAGCGGGAGAACGGTGCCAGGTAGGGCAAGGCGTCCCCTTTGACGCCGAAGGCGTGGGCACGGACCCCGACCGGGAGCACGCGCGAGAGCCGTTCAACCACGGCGACGAGCCCCTCCGGGCCATGGATGACGCGTCGGCACATGCTTCCGATGCCGACAACGGTGCCCGGCAGGAGCATGCCCTCGATCGCCTCGAGGCAGCGGACGTAGTCGTCGGGCGTTCGGCCCTGCAGGACCGGCATGAAGCGATCCCGGATACCAAGGTCTCCAGCGCGGGCGAAACACTCGTGGTTGGTCGCAATCGTACGGGAGATCCTGTCGAGAACCTCTTCGCGGTGCGACGCGACGCCGTCCTCGCAGCAATAGTCGATCGAGGACACGCGCCGGAACGGGTACGAGGCGGCAAGCGCCATGTAGTCGGCTATCGACCACGGCAGACCGCCGTAGCGCACCATCATCGAGTAACCGGCGCTGTCGAGGTCGAGGCTGACGAGGCCGTGGGCGTTGTCGAGGGTAGCCGTGCGCCACCCCGCCCATTCGCGCCAGCCATCGGCCTTGCGCCAGCGCGACAAGCAGTTGGCGGAGATCAGCACCGGTGCCTGTAGGCGCCGCGCTGTTGCGAGAAGCGCACCATCGGCGAGGTGCGGCAGGCCCAGGATGATTTCGATCGTCATGACGGCTCTCCCCGGTAGATGTCGGGGTAGCCGCTGATCGTCGTCAGCTTGCCTCCGGCGATCGCGACAGAGATGTTGCCGTGGAGCTCGAGGTGGCGATCGCCGCGACGGCGGATGTAGAAGTCGAGAAGGCCGCGCCCGTCCGGCGTTAACTCGACGCCGCGCGTGAAGGCTGTCCACGGCTCATAGTCGTCGAGATCGGTGTCCTGCCAGTCGGGATCGTCGCTGATCAGCGCGAAGTTGATCGACGTTTCGCCTGACACAAGGCTCTGCCGACGCCCGACCTCGAGCATCACTTGCCCGACCCGTTCGAACTTGGCCTCACGCCGTGCGGCGTCGCGAATGGCCGCGATGTCTGCCGCAGAGGGGCGGAAGCGAGGCATCAAAGATCCTCCCGCAGCATGAGGGTTAGCACGCGGGCCGTGCGGCTGGCGTCGGCAGGATCTTCCGAACCCCATTCCAGCGCCGGATCATAATAGTCGATGCGGAAGAAGACCTCGGTGTCGTCGATGATGAAGGAGCCGCGATCGCGCTCCGGGCAGTCGGCAGCGAAGCTGTGCCGGCGAAGCTCCTGCAGCAGGCGCGCTTGGGCCACGGCCTCCGACGCGAGCGTGTCGGTCGATAGGGTGGCAAGGCACGTGCGCGTGACGGTGATGCGCGCGGTTCGATCGAGGCCCTGACGGCATCGGTCGTTTAGACGCGCGATCGTTTCGACGCGCGTCTCGGCAGCATTCTCGATCATGGGTCGATCCTCGGTTCGTTCGATGGGCGGGGGGGATCAGGCGGCCAGCGTGTCCGGGTGGCCGCGGCCTCGTTCGGCGAAGGCTAGGTGAAAGCGGTCGAGCCATTCGCCCATCTTCGGGCGCTCGCCGACGGGGATCGCAGCCGCGACGTCCTGGAAGCGGATGAGGTCGGTGGGAGCATCGCGGACGATGCGATCGACTTCCTCGGCTCCCAGTAGACCCTCGGCCCGGATGAACGCGGTCATCGATCCGGGACGTGTCCTGGTCGACTTGCGCCATAGCCCTTCGACCGTATGGAGCCGGGGCGCGGCGCGTGCCTCCACCAGGACGATCAGTCGGAGGCACCATGGTGGAAGGCTGCGGATCTCGTCCGGCTTGTTCGCGATGCACAGGATGCACGCCGACTTGGGTGGCACGGGCAGGCCTTCGGTCTCGATGCGCGACACGCATCGCGGGCGGTGCCATTGCCAGTCACGCAGCGGCGATCGACACTCGTAGAGTGGGTCGTCGATCGTCAGCGCATGGTTGGCGCGCGCGGTGTCGCGGGGGCCAGCATCATAGCCGATCAGTCGGATGACCCGCTGGCCGCGGTCCCATGCCTCGACCGCAGGCTGCCACGTCTTGAGGAAAGCGTCCTGCGGGGCCTTCTTGTACTTGAGGCTGCATGACGATCCGCCAAGCGATTTGCTCGGCAAGGTCGCGTTCGTCAGGCACATTTCGAGGATTCCGAAGTACGGCGGCCAGTGCTTGAACCGCTTGGGCATGTAGGAGACGAGCTCGAACCGGATGCCGCGGTCGCGCATCCAGGGGCGGATGATGTCGAGATAGTCGTAGGTTTCCGGCTTCTCGTTGCCGGTGTCCGCGCTGAGGACGAGATCAGGAGCCTGACCGCGGGCATGCAGCTCGATCAGCAGCGCTGTGCTGTCGACGCCTATCCCGTACGACAGCACGGACGGAGGGGGCGGCAGCATGTCACGCGCCCTCCTCGTTGGTGTCGGTCGGCGGGGCGGCGCGCTCGACGATCTTCACCTCGAGACGCTCGCGGTTGATGACGACCGTCACGGTTCGGTCGGCAGGAACCATGAAATAATGTCCCGACAGCTTGTCGCGGATGCGGCTCTCGAGCGCTGCATCGTCACCCTCGAGAAGGCCGATGATCCGCTCGGCCGCATCCGCCTGGAAGCGCTCTAGCTGAGTGTCATAGCTGTCGGCGTCGCTGTCGGAAGACGGCTCGAACGAGGCTCGCTCGAACAGATCAGCGACCGCGAGGGCGGTCCGGCTGCTCCCGCGGCACACGAAGATGGACGTCCCGTCGACCGAGTTGCAGGTCCATTCGTCCGGCGCGAAGGCCACATCGGCAGCGGTCGAGGCCTCGATCGACGCGCCCGCGTGTGAGATGGTGGCCTCCAGCGTGATCGCGTCGACCCATCCGTCCTCGGCCTCGGCAGGCGCATCGAGCGTAGCCGAAACCACGAAGTCGAGGTCGCCCTGCACGATGCGGAACCGCAGGTCGTCCACGCGGGCGAGGACGTCGTACCAGCGATAACCGGTGAAGGCGTCCTGAGCCATGACAAGGGGCCCGCCGAACGGGTTGTGGGTGGCGATCGCCTCCGCAGCCGGTTGTGCGACCAGCGCGTCGAAGTCGGACATGACCACCATCGCAGTGTCGGTGGTGCGCTCGCCCGAGGCATAGTTCCGACCGCTATCGGCCGCGGGTGCGCTCCATGCGAAGAGGTATGCCGCCGCTTCCGGCAGATCGACACCGAGGTCGACCGCCTCGCGCCAGCGTTCCGCCGACAGCCGGTGCGATCCTTGCGCGGCGATCGCGCGGTAGATGGCGACGCTCACCGCCCGGCGCAGTTCTGTCAGGCCGTCGTTCTCGATCGCCTCCTTGCGTGCCGGGAGCACGAGCTGGATCTGTGGCGCGTCGAAGATATCGACGCGCGCGACCCAGTGATGGCCTCGGTCGACCTCCTGGACGTCCGGCAGCTTGCAGGGGATCGTCAGCCCATGGAAGTTCAAGCGTCCGTCATGGGTCGAGTAGGATGACGGATGTTTCTGGAAGATCCCGATGCGGGTTCCGTTCCACTCCTCGATATGAACTGCGTCCGCCAGCCAGTCCTCGCGCGGCAGTGCCTTGCCGTCGAGCGTCACCGGCAGTGGATAGTGTTTTGCCGCCTTGGCGACGTCGTCAGCGAGCGTCTTCAGCCAGCTGTCCGGCACCTTGATGGTGATGGCGGTGCCGCGCGAGATCGGGTCGGGCGAGATCGCGATCGGCCGGCTCGTTTCCCAGGCCGAGGCGGGGATGTGTGCCATCCATCCCTGGCGATCAGGACGGGAGAAGGAACGCACCATCACGTCTCGTCCGGCGAGGCTGAAAACTCCCATGCCCGCAGGATCTTCCATGCGGCGCGTCTCGTCGGACCATCCCGATCGACCCAGCGTCACGATCGAGGCGGGATCGTCGATCCCATGCCCGTCGTCGATGATGTGGAGGAGCGTATCGGGACCACCCGACTGGATCAGCACGGCAACCGCAAGAGCGCCGGCGCGCCGAGCATTCTGGAAGAGCTCGGTCACCACGTCGAAGGCGGTGTTGTTGAACAGCCGGGTGACCTTCGCGATTGTCTCGGGTGCGACCGCGGTCGCGATGGTGGCGGGGATCATGATGCGCTCCTCGTGGCTGGCGTGTCCTTCACGCCCGCCCGGCCCCTCCCCCTCCCCTTCGATCCAGGGTCGTTCCGCGCCTATGGCTGCGGAGCAAGGGCGAGGATATCCTGCAGCGTCGGGGCAGACTCGCGACGCGGACGTCGGCTGAATTTGAGGCCCTGCTTCTCGGCGTACTTGTGGACGCCCGCGTAGTTGCGCCCCAAGGCGACGACGAGGTCAGGCAAGGCGATGCCATGAGCGTGCGCGAGCGCGAGCGCGTGGCATTCGTCATCGCTCCAAGGTCGATGGTAGCCGTGAACCAATCCTAAGATATTCGCGCGAGTGAAGAGGGAGGCCTTGGTACGGCCCATCTTGTTGGCGAGATCCGCCATCGGCATCTTGCCATAGTGTTCACGCAGCGTTGCAACGTCGCCCTCGGTCCAGACGGGACCGCCTCAGAAGCCGTCCCGATTAACGTGAGTACCGCGCAGACCGAGGTATTCGGCCCGCCACTTGATCGAGTGGGTGGTGCGGCCGAGCCGGGCTATGAGCGGCGTGCGGCTCGTTCCGTCGGCATAGACGCGGGTCAACAGAGCGTCCTCGTCCGGAGTCCATGGACGGCCCCAACCGCGGCCGTAGCCTAGCTTGCGCAGGTGCGGGCCGAACCCTGCCTTCGTGCGCCGGGGAAAGCCCTCGGCAACCATCATCTCTATGATATCGACGTAGCGATGGCCCTCAGCCGCGAGTGTCAGCGCGCGGGCCGCCTCGGCCTCGGTCCATCCTGGCGGGTTGTTCGGGTGTCGCAGCCCAAGGTTGCTCGCGTGCGTGATCGTGCCCGAGAGCGGGCGACCGATCAGCACTGCGATCTGTGCGACCGGTATCGCGCGCTCGAAGCCGGCGCGCAGCTGAGCATCCTCCCACTCGGTCCAGCGTGGGGCATTGCCTTCGGTAAGGCCGAGAAGGCCGGCACGAGCATAAACGGCGGTGCAGGCTCGTCCGAGATCCTGTGCGAGCGCGGATGCGGGACGTGAGCCGTACTCGCGTGTCAGCCAGGCGTCCTCGGCCTCGGACCAGTTCCGCTGCGAGTTTCGGCGCAACCCCAAGGTCACGATCTTGTCGCGGACGCCGTGGATGCGCCGGCCGATCGCTGAAGCGATGTCGTCTATCGCGATGTCGTCGCGAAACAGGCGCTCCAGCGTTGCGACCTCGTCGGGCATCCAGGCATCGCCACGGTATGCCATCTCGCGAAGCCGGCCTGTCGGCGCCGTTCGTGCCGGACAGGCGACGAGCTCGACGATATCGGGCGCCAGGTCGGTCATAGGGCCACCACTGCGACGTCGCTGAGGCGGGCACGCAGACGCGCATGGAGACGCGCAATGCGGTCGTCGCCCTTGGGCATCGTATCGACGGCAGTGATCGCCGACAGGAGGTTGAGCGCCCGATCGGTTCGCTCCGCATCTAGCGACAGGTGTCTTGCGAGATCGCGCGCCGTGCTGGCGTTCGGAGAAATGCGTTTGAGTGCCTCGACGATCGCGGCAGCATCGGTAGCGGCGGGATCAAGGAGGAAGGCGTCCAGCGCGCGCGTGCCCTTGAGCGCGATCGCAGGGCCGTGGTCTGCCACCTCGGCAAGCCCGGCGAGGTCGAGTAACCGAGCCGCCTCGGTCGCGTCGACAGAGGCCGCGGCGCGCAGCTCGGGGGTTTTTCCAATATGCTCGGTGATCGTCGGATCGATGTGGGCGAGGCAGGGTGTCGCCGACAGGGCCGGTCCCATCGCGAAGAAGTCGCCAGGGACGAGCGTGCGGAGCGCATCGGCCTCCTTGGCTGAGAAGCCGAGAAGATCGGCTGCTCGCGCGATGTCGCGATCGAAGACGTTGAGGCCCACGAGGACGTTTTGGAGTTCGGAAACCACGGAGGTCGACAGCTTGGCGAGCCGTTGGGTGGCGATTACGGGCGCCAGCCCACGCTTACGGCCGCGAGCGCACAGATCGGTGAGTGTCGCGACGCCGAGGCGTCGCGCTTCCGCGTCTCGAGCGGACCCGGCGACGTGTGGCGCGAGGAGGTGTCCCTCGTCGATGCAGACAAGGACGGTGTGATCCCAGTCCTCGCGCGGCGCGCCGATGAGGCCGGCGAAGAAGGCTGCCGCCTTGATGATGCGCTGGTCGGGATCGAGGTCGGTCAGGTCGATGTGGATCGACAGCCGATGATGTCGGCTTCGCGCGGCCGCGGCGGTTAGGCCATCGGCGGTCAGTTCGACCGCGCGGATCGTGGTGGCACCGATGTGACGGGCGAGGTTCTCGAACTCGCCCTCCGGGTCGACGATCGCGATCGTCGTGTAGTCGAACGCTTCTTCAATGATCCGGCGCAGCGTTCGGCTCTTTCCCGCACCCGAGCTGCCCTGGATGAGCAGGCGCCCGGCAAGAAGTCGATCGAGATCAAGGTGGAGTGCGCCGCTCGAATGGTGGCCCAGCGGTACGCGATTGTCTGCGGCCTCGGGGAGCGGCCTGATGGGGGTGACGCAGGTGATAGCGGCATCCTTGTTCTGGCGTCGTATGGTTTGGGGTGTCAGGTCAGGGCGGCGACCTGCTTGGTGATCGGCGCCGTGCTTGCGACCCGCTCTGCCGAGAGCGTGTCGAAGGTTTCGGGCATGACCCGAGCGTCGTAGCGTGCCTTGTCGACGAGGCCGTAGATGGGCTCGCCCTCGTGGCGCGCGAAGCCGAGCGCATCCACGCTGGCGACACGGCGAAAGACGCATCCGACCTTGCCGTCAGGAACCCAGTCCGCCCATGACCCGGACGCCGAGACGCTCTCGTACTGCCCAATGATGGCGGTGTAGGCGGCGCGACGGCGGACGACGTGGCTTTCTCCGATCGTCACCTCCTCGCCGGTCAAGGCCGTCCAGCGATCCGGATGCCAGCATCGCACCGACCGACGGGCGTTCTCGACCTGAAGAACGATGCCGGGCACGGGCAAGCGGCGGAACTCGCTCGCAAAACCGTAGAGAACCAGCGCATAGTCGACGTCCTCCTCGTAGAATGGGTCCGCTAGACGAAGTGCCTCGGGCATCGCGGCTTGACGTTCATCGGAGAGGACGTAGCCGCCATGGCTCGGCGTCGAGACGCGCCAGATGCCGTGAAGAACCTGGTCGGCGCGATCGGGTGTTCCCCATGGCGTTGTGTCGGGCCGGGGGCTCGGCTGGAAGCGGGTCATCTGTCGTCTCCCTTATGGATCGGACAGGTCCCTCCCTCTCTCCTTCAATGAACCCAGGATCACCCGATATGCAGCTGGTCGAGCACGGCCGCTTCGAGCGCGCCATCTTCCAGGTCCTCGGCATGGATCGTCACCACCGGAGCGATCTCGCGGAGCTTCTCCACCTGTCGCATCTTGAGGCCCAACGTGTCGGCGTCGTGCCCGGTGACCACCTCCAGCGCCGCTTCCATGACCTCTCCTGTTGTGAAGTCACGTAGATCCAGGAGCAGATCGGGGCGGACCTCGCCCGCACTCGTCGCGACGTCGAAGAGCAGCCTCTTGAACCCGATGCCGATGCCACGCCGGCGGAGTCGGTATTGCAGATCGAGCAGACCCACGATGGTCTCGCGCTCCGCTGCATTATGCACGGCAATGAAGTTGGAGGGGCGAGCGACAGGCTGCGCATACGCCCGAAGCGCAGCATAGCCCTCGCGCGGGTTATGTTCGCCGATCACTGCAAGGACCAGGAACGGAGGCCCGATCCGGCGCTGATGAACGCCGATGTGCCTGATGCGATTTTTCACGATGAGCTCGCGTCCGCCCGCCAGCGTCACCGTCGTTCCCGAAATATCGACGGCGTAGAGCAGGAGGAATGCCTGCGGCGCATGTTCGGCGGGCCAGTGGCGCGCCGCCTCGCGCAGCTTCGCGAAGACGATGCCGCGTTCGTAGGGGTCTATATGGGTGTAGAGGTGGCGTGCGAGCGGGATGCCGGGAGCTATCTCGACGCGCTCGGCCGCGCTGCGCAGCCGTCCGAACTCCAGCGCCATCGACGCCTCACGAGGTTCTCCCCTACCCAGCGGCTCGACAACGTTGACCCGAGCCATTTCCATTAGCTGCCAGAGCAGGCGCGCAAGGCGCGGTATCGCAACGCCGCGCGTGCGATCATCTGGCTCGTCGTCTTCAGGAAGCTGGGCGAGCTTCTCAGGCGCGAGCCGGTGCGCGGAGAAGAGACCGTCTGGCTCGTTGATGGTGCGCGGCGTCGCGGTCGCCTTCTCGCGGATGCGGGGAGGTGCTTGTTCGCGAAAGAACGGGCAGTCGACATGGTGCTCCGGTCGCCGCTGCCGGATGCTCGTAAGGCGCCTGAGGTAGTATGTCTCGGCCTCAGACAGATAGGCTGGCGATAGCAGTGGTGGGTCAGCCGCGTCCCCGAGGCAGTCGCATGCGATCCACTGATGATGATCGCGCGCTTTGACCACCATGATGACCGAAGCCCGATGATCGCTGTCTTCGCCATCGCCGCTGTACCAGCGCACCAACGCGCGTCGCACGACGTCAGGGACGCCGGTGCGTGACGTAAGCCCTCTGGTGTCGCGCGGTACGAGCCACATGAGCGGGATCATATCGGAAGATCAGAGGGTGAAAAGGTGCCGATGAACACTTGCAAGGTCGCAGATGTTCACGTTACGTTCGGACGACAGGAGGATTAGGTCATGAAGCTTCAAGATTTCACCGGGCCGATCGATCTCGACCTCACGTTGCGCGACGCCTCGCTCAACCCCGATGTCCGACCGACCCGCCGCGCCATCGCCGCGGCCTCGATCGGTATCGAGCCGGAAGATGCCTACTATTCCGTGCGTGAGCTGCGGGAGGCATGCGAGTGGATCCACGAGGGCGACCCTGCCGGCAAGGCGAAGCTGGCGCAGATGCTCGGCAATCGCTGCGACGATTATCAGCGGTGCATCTACTACAATCTCGCGGGTCGTGGCGTGTGTGTGCTGATCGACGATCTGCTGTGGCTGGAGGCGCTGCTGCTCGGACGGGGACGCGTGGCAGGGTATCTGCATCGCACGAAGGCGCCGAAGCGGATCGCGCCGGCTCCCTACGTGGCGGCCGAGCCCGATGGCCCGGTTGGCCGTTTCGAGGCCGAGTTTGCGATCGGCGCCTCCTGGTCGCACGACCCGGGTCCCGACTACGATCCGATCGATCGTCCAGCAAAGCGCGATCGCCCGGCATAGGGCTGGAGCCTACCAAACAAAAAAAGCGGTCCGGCATCGTCAGCCGGACCGCTTTGTGTAGCGGGTACAGGCATCAGGCCCGCTCGCATGTGAGGCGTTCCCCGCGACGCCATTTCTCGGGATCGATCCAGGCGCCGGCATGGGCGCCTCGCTTGTTGGTCCTCGCATCCTCGTAAGCGCTCATATACCGCCCGGCGCGATCCGGATCGCTCCTGAGATACTTCGTGGCCGGCACCGCCCACCCCTGAGCGATCAGTTGCTCGCCCAGGTCAGAGCCGTTCACACTGACCACGGCAACCGGTCGACCGTAGCTGCTACTGCCAACCAAACGGATCGTCGCCTCCCCCGAGCGGAGCATGCGGGCGGTCGCGTCTTGCGCGAGCTTGCCGCAAGGATAGCAGCCGCTGGAGATCTGGCAGAGTTGCTTCCGCTCGAAGGCGTCCGCCCCTTATCTCGTGTTTTCTGCGACCGTAAGATTCGTTACGATAAATAACGTGATTGGCGACGGAGTCGGCATATGCGCGAATTCAGTGTTGTCCGTGAACCGGGGCTTGTTCCCTTCGGCGTCGTAGACGCCGAAGGAAACAAGCCGGCGGACATCACCGCATATCTTCGCTGGCTCGTCCTCAACGGTCGATCCCCGTACACTGTTCGAAGCTACGCCTTCGGCTTGATCCACTTTCATTCGTGGATACTGGCGAGAGGCGGAATGTTTGAGCATATAACCCCAAGCGCTATCGCCGAATACATTGCCGCATTTCGTAGTGAAGGGCCCTCACCGGGGCCGGCGACGACCAACCATCGTCTCACTGTTCTGTCAGGCTTTTACAGATTTCTGATCGATATCCACATCGACAACCCGGCATGGGCCGGCAAAAGGAACCCTGTTCCAATTGCTTTGCAGAGTGAACGAACCAAGCCGATGCACGTACGTCAAAGACGTGCTCGGGCTGATCTCCGACGACGCGTTCCACGGCCCGTCCATCGGCAACTCGATGCTTCCGAAATCGCTTCGCTTTTCAATTCCGCCCGGAGTTTGCGCGATCAAGCGCTACTGAAGCTTCTTGAGTGGTCTGGGCAGCGAATTGGCGACTGGAGCGACGTGAATGGTCGTCACGGCATCCTTGGCTTGAAGTTGGGTGATATCGACCCGTTCAGAAGGATGATAACCGTTCAGCTGAAAGGCTCGCGGCGGTCGCATATCATCCCGGTCGGCGAGCCCTTTTGGCCTATCTACAGTGAGTATCTCCAGACCGAGCGGCCCCCCGCGGATCACTCAGCGGCGTGGATCAGCTTCCGCAGAGGGAGGGGAAAACCGCTGACCTATGCAACGTTTGAAACGCTGCTTCGAGACCTGCGACGAAGATCCGGTGTACGCCAGGTAACAGCCCATTCCTATCGGCATACATTCGCCCAAGGATTACTTGATACGACGGATAATCTGGCGTTGGTGCAGGCATTCCTGGCTCATTCTTCCCCGGAAACCACTGCCGCGACGTATGTTCATGTCCCGCTAGGGAGGATGGTCCGGGCGATCCACGATCTCGAACAGCGCGCTACAGTAGCGCGAGACGATCATGATTCACCGACTTACGCTTTCGCCTATGATAGCAAGTCGCTGACCGAGCTGGAACTCCTCTTCAAGGACGCTGGGCATGAGTGAGCGGCAATGGCCCGATCGCGCCTTTGTGCAAAATCTCCGCTCGGCGTGCTACGATCGCGAGGTACTGGAACAATTAGTATCTGATTGGGCTAGCCACTTAAATACGGCAGCGGTCCGAAACAAGCGCAACCCCCAGGCCTATCTAATTACCCAAGGGGTGGGCCATTTCTTCGACCATCTTGATCAATTCGACGGGAAAACGCTAGCGGATCGCTGGATGAACTTTGAGTCGTTTTGGATTAAGAACGTCAAAGGTCGGGACCTAACTGCGGCACGGTTCAGGAATAGCATATTCCTGCCACCACTAATGTTACGCCTGGTTGTGCCATCGGATGATTTTATCGGCGGATACAGAGCCTTGAACTGGGTTCGCTTGTTGCTCCCTCCAGATGCTCCGCTCCGTGCATTGCTCGAGAATCTTGCTGTTGCGATCACTAACCTACCAAACATGTCGTATTCGCAAACAGTGCGCGTCAGCGCGTTGCATCTTGCGACCCGCACCGTTCTTATTAACGATTACTGGTCACTGAGCGATTTCCAAGACTCAGATCTGCTCCACCGGCGTGGGGAGCGTAAACGCCGCTTCAAGTTTGGATCAGATGCCCTCGATGCCGCCTTGTGCACGATGGGTGTCTTCAACCGAACACCGCTGCGCGGGATTGTGCGTGAACGGCGTCCTGTCGTCGCACCCACCTTGGCGGAGATGGTACGCGTGCGACAACTTCCCGATGAATATCGAGAGGTTACCCGGCTATACCTGGAAGCGTATCAGGTCCGCATCTCATCAAGATATTCGACATTGAGGAGCAAGCTGCAGGGACTTGCACGATTTTGGCGCTTTATGAAGGCCTGCTATCCCCAGATAGCCTCCACAGCGGCAATCCGGCCCGAGCACATCCAAGCCTATATACCACACAGCCTCGCATTTGCGCGGTCTAACTGCCGATCCAGCCCTAGCGGGGTGGGTCAAGGCAGCACGACAGCCAACCACGATCTAGCTACCGCCCGCACATTCTTTAGCGACATCTCTACCTGGTCTAGTGAGGAGGCGTCCCCTTTCCGAGAATACGCGCCGCCCGCACTGCCGTTGACCTTCCGGGAAACCCAGATCCCGGAAATCTCGCAAGCTTTTCGTCAACAAGAAGCGGCAATGACGCGCCGGATAATTGATCTAGAGAGGGAAATGCCGAGGGTGCGAGCCCTCGCGCACGAGCAGTGGCAGGCGGCACAGGACCGGATCGCCAATGATGACAGCCGAGAAGCCTTGCGGTCAGAGGCTGTAGCGTTCTGGAACTGGGCGTTCATCGAACTTCTCGTTCAAAGCGGTTTACGCATAGAGGAAGCGCATAACCTCACCGTCTTTGACATCCTCCGCCGCACCGATAACTCGGGGCGGGCCTATTTTCTGCTACATGTTGAGCCCTCTAAATTTGATAAAGCGCGGTTGATTCCGATCGGAGACTCCCTCGGCAAAGTGCTGTCGGAAATCATCATTCACGTGAAGCGCTTCTACGGTCTGGATCTTGTACCCCCGATCGATCATTTCGACTTCCATCAGCAACAGCCGCTCCCTCGAGCGCCCTATCTCCTCCAGGGCCGCACTCGACCGCATATGATTGGAAGGTCCACCATCAGGGCCGGGCTGGTTGAGCTATCTCGCAAGGCGGGAGCTCGCCGACATGACGGAAGCCGGCTCGACATCGCTCCACATGATTGCCGGCGCGTGTTTGCCTCCGAGCACCTCAACAACGGTACCCCGCCACACGTCCTGAGAGCGCTGCTGGGCCACGAGCGGCTCGACACCGTGATGATTTACGCGAAGCTCTATCCTGGTACGCTTGTAGAGGAATACCGACGCCACGTTCGTGGCGTCTATCAAACCATTCATGGTCCAGAAGTTTTGAAGGCGCCGACTGCGGAGGAATGGGGCGCTCTGGAGCGAAGTTGCGGATTGCGTGACATGGGCACTCATCTCTGTGCGCTGCCAGCAGGCGATCACTGCCCAAAAGGTCTCGTTTGCCTCGGGTGTGTGCATGCGCAACCTAAGAAGGCTGCCCTTCCCCTCTTCGAGAAGATGCGTGCAAATCACTCACGGGAGCTTGCTCGAGCCGAAGCGCGGCACGAGCCGTTAGGTCAGCTCGCCTCCCGACGCCTTGAATTGGCTCGACTTGATCAAGCGGTGCGTCGCGCAAACGAATTGTCGGTGGACGTCGCGCAGGCAATGGACGCGGCTTTGCTAGCGTGATCTCCGCGTCGGCCGAGCCATTAGATTGACGCCGCTCTCATTGAGGCGCCGATGCAGGGGTAGCGTAGAAGTGGGGGGCCCGTAGGGGTGGCCAATTAGGCTGCGCCCCGCCGCGTCGCCGTCGCTGTCATGCCGACTCTCGCGATCATTCGTCCAGCACGACAATTCCCGATTTCCCATCTCCGGACGACAATTTCGGGAAAACGCAATCGGGAACAGATTTCGGGAAAGAGGCCCAACATGACTGCTGTCAGCGCGGTCAGGTAGGTCCGCTGTCTCGCTAAAGCTTCCCAAACGAGAACGGGCGTATCCCTCTCGACCTGTCGAAACTGCAGACGTACTATCGGCCTATCAAACATAAGGGGGACCGTTTGTGGGGGCATGGGGCGCGCTGATTATGAGCTTCTTCGGAGCGGTGTTCGCAGCGTTGACGCTTTACTGGCAATGGCACTTGTCCGGGATCACTCTGGCGCTGCCCTTCTTAGGATTCATGCTGGTCGGTCTTGCCGCGAGCTATGTGATCCGTACCCCTGGCGAGGGCATCAAGCCGTCACCGAAAGAAGAACGAGCCATCATGTGGAGCAGCATTGGTGAAGGCGTCGGCCTTTTCCTAGCCGCTAACATCGTAGTGAACCTGCACCGGTCCGATCTTCTGTTACCATCAATGGCGTTGGTCGTCGGCCTCCATTTCCTGCCAATCGCCTTTGCTGGCGGTTTTCATCCGTTCTATGTTCTTGGAACGGCGTTAATTGCTGCAGCGATCATGGGCTTCATTGTCGAAGCCCCCACAGGCGGCAAGGTCGCTGGATTTATGGCCGCTGGTGCGCTCTGGCTCGCGTCCGGCATCGCAGTTCATCGTGATTGGCTCGCAAGGCGACAGACGCCAGCTACAGTCTAACCGTGTCACAAATCTTGATTCGATCGGGAAAGTGGAGTGCCGGGGCAGTGAGCCGCTATGGTAGTGCAGCCTCATGACGATATTCCCCAAGCCCATTCTGGACTACTGGCATGAAGCGTTCGCTGGTGACGGCAGCTCGACGTGGGCGGTAAGCGAGAAATTGAACCCCAAACGCCCGGCGATGATGCTGGAAGGGATTGATGGCCGGGTGCGAACCGTATTGCGACCCGAGCTGATCGATCGGGTCAGTCTTGATGCGCCGGGTGTCACGTCGATCGCCGACATACAGGACTTGTTGGAACGCGAGGGCGTCAGCCTGCACGATCCCGACTATCTGTTCTACCTTCCCGCGGATACGCGCGTCGCATGCGGTCAATCATTGGCCGCACGCCAACTTACGATCGAGGATCGGGATGCTTTCGAGGCGTTCCATGCCGATGCATCAGAGCAGGACCGCGACGATGCGTTTGTCGAACTCGATCATTGGGCGGTGTTCGGTTGCTTTGAGGACGGTCGGCTGGTCAGTGCCGCCAGCGCATACCCTTGGGAAAGCGGCCTGTTCGCGGACTTAGGAGTGCTGACGCTTCCCGATGTTCGGGGAAGAGGTTTCGCACGTGCGGTCGTCCTGACGATCAGCGAATTCTCGCGCCGAAAGGGATATGAACCGCAGTATCGTTGCCAGATCGACAACCTTGCATCCGTCGCCCTTGCTAAATCGTGCGGCTTTGCGTTGTTCGGCAAGTGGATAGTGGCATCTGACGTGCTCGATCGAACTGCGGCTTAGAGACACGCACATTCCCAACTGACCGTCCTTTCGCGAAAGCGCCGGTCTTGATCGCCCTTCGATTGCGGGAAAGGTCGTGTTCGGTCGAGCGGCAGGCAAGGCGTGGATGATGATCACAACCAGTGAACCGCCGTCGATCCTCACAGAGCATGATGCCGGTGATGTTGCTGACCTATATGCACGGTGCAACGACTACTTCATGTTGCAGGACGGGGAGCCGGCGACGCTGGCGGATGCGATCGATCTGTTTCGCGATGTTCCCGAAGAAAAGAGTTCGGCCGATCAGACCATTATGGGCTGGCGGAATGAAAACGGCCTGATAGCCGTAGGCGCCATCTTGCGTGACTATCCAAGCGACAGTGTCTGGTATCTCGGCTTCATGATCGTTGATTCAGCCGCCAGAGGGCAAGGCATCGGCCGATCGATTTATGACGCGATCGAGCAGTGGGCAGTGGCTCGCGGAGCAGAGGAAATGAGGCTTGCTGTCCTTGAGGCGAACGATGCGGCGGAGAGGTTCTGGCGGTCACTAGGCTATAGAGAGCTTCGGCGTGTCGGTCCCGACACCTTCAAGTTGCGGAGCCATCATCGCGTCGAGCTAGATCGTGTCCCACCGCGTGGTGTAGCTTCAGCGGCGTAGCCGCTTTGATCTCCGGACATGGCCGGGTCGATCACGCCGCCATGGACGACAACGTGACTGCGGGATCATCGCTCAATTGCGTTACGCTTTCCAGTGTCATGTAGCGTCCCCGCTGGACCGCCCACTCGTCGTTCTGCTCTAGTAGCAAAGCGCCGACGAGGCGGGTGATGGCATCCTCGTTGGGGAAGATGCCGACCACGCCGGTGCGTCGCTTGATCTCGCCGTTCAGGCGCTCGAGTGGATTCGTGCTGTGCAGCTTGGTGCGATGCTGCGGCGGGAACGACATGTAGGCGAGCACGTCCTCCTCCGCCGTATCCATCAGCTTTGCGAGTTTAGGGACGCTGGGTCTCAGCTGGTCGGCGACCTTGCGCCACTGACCCTTGGCGGCTTCGGGCGTCTCCTGTGCGTACGCGGTGGCGATGAAGGCCGAGACGACGCGCCGCCCGCTCTTGCCGGCATGGGCCGTAGCGTTGCGCGCGAAATGTACGCGGCACCGCTGCCACGTGGCGCTGAACACGCGTGAGACGGCAGCTTTGATGCCCTCGTGGGCATCCGAGATGATGAGTTTCACACCGCGTAGGCCCCGCCGCGCGAGGCCGCGGAGGAAGTCTGTCCAGAACGTCTCAGCCTCCGACGCACCGATCGCCATGCCGAGCACCTCGCGCCTGCCGTCACCGTTCACGCCGACTGCAATGGTGACCGCGACCGAGACGATCCGACCAGCCTGACGCACTTTCAGGTACGTCGCGTCGATCCACACGTACGGCCAGTCGCCCTCGATAGGCCGGTCGAGAAAAGCCTTCACGCGGACGTCGATCTCCTCGCAAAGCCGGCTTACCTGGCTCTTCGAGATGCCGCTCATACCCATGGCCTTCACCAGGTCGTCGACCGAACGGGTCGAGATGCCTTGGATGTATGCCTCCTGGACAACCGCGGTCAGCGCTTTTTCTGAAAGGCGCCGGGGCTCCAGGAAGGCGGGAAAGTAGCTGCCCGTCCTCAGCTTGGGGATGCGCAGTTCAACGGTGCCGGCCCGCGTTTCCCAGTCGCGCTCGCGGTAACCGTTACGTTGGGCAAGCCGGTCGCTGCTCTTCTCGCCATATCCAGCGCCGGTCAGACTACCGACCTCCAGATCCATCAGCCGCTGCGCGGCAAAGCCTATCATCTCACGCAGGAAATCTGCATCCGCGCTCTTTCCCACCAGCGCCTGCAGGTTCATCGTGTCGTCGGTCATCGAAGGTCTCCTTTGGTTGAGTCTTGCAACCCAAACCTATCCGAAGATCTTCGATGGCCACCCGTGAACCTGACCGGCCGCTACAGCGCTGGATGATAGCGCGCGGCCGGTCAGCTTCACTACCGCTGAGCTACACCACCACGCGGGACACGACCTCGAGCTATGCCGGCCATTGAGCAGCAACCTAGCCGCTTCGCCCGCCCAGTAGCATCACCGTTCCCATTTCCCGCTTCTAATGGGAACGCCCCGACCGTCTTGCTGGCCGTTCCTTTGTGGGGAAGCTGACCTTGGCGACCCTACCGTCAGCGATTATTGACCGTCATTAGCAGGGCGGAAAGGCCGGATGGATGATGGATATGGATCGGGAAGAGGCATGTGCGGCCATATCGGTGCCGGAGAGCATGTCCGCACCCTTGGTTGGGTATGAATGGGCGCGAGATAACGTCGGGGAGTCAGGCGGTGCCGTTTACCGGCTGCATGGCAAGCTCGACGCGCCTGATCTGTTCCTCAAACACGGTCGAAGCTCCGTCGCCGCCGACGTGATCGACGAGATGGTTCGGCTGCGTTGGTTGGCGAGGCACATCCCGGTCCCGGCCGTCGAAGGCTTTGTCGCCATGCAGGATGAAGCGTGGTTATTGATGACGGCGCTGCCCGGACAGACCGCATACCAGCTTCTGGAGGCGCAGCCCGATGCCCACGTCGGGATAGTCGATGCGCTCGCGGCGTTCCTACGCCGTCTTCATGCGATCCCGGTCAACGAATGTCCCTTCAATAGCGATCACGCCTACCGACTTGCACGGGCGCGCGAGCGCATCCACGCGGGTCTGGTCGAGGAAGATGATTTTGACGACGAGCGTGAGGGCTGGACGGCAGAACAGGTGTGGGAAGCGATGCAACGCCTGCTGCCAATGCCGTCCGATCCCGTCGTTACGCATGGCGATTTCTCGCTAGATAATATCCTGATGGTCGATGGCGAGGTGGTCGGCTGTATCGACGCCGGCAGAGTTGGTGTCGCGGACCGCTATCAGGACCTGGCGATATTGTGGAATTGCCTCGGGGAGTTCGACGCATTGCTGCAAAATCGGCTTCTTGAGCAATATGGCATCGCTGACGTCGACGAACGCAAGCTCCAGTTCCACCTGATGCTGGACGAGATGTTTTGAAGCCCGCGCGCTTTAAAAGGCCATGACAGTCACTCCGGCGCTCTCGGCATCATTGAGTGCGATTGGTAGCGTGATGGCCGAGGCGCATGATCCTTGGTGGATCATCGCGAGCGCAGCCGTTGCCCTCCACGGGGCCGATCCCGGCCATGTGTCCGACGTGGACGTGCTGTTGAGCGTTGCCGACGCACGGCGCATCCTGCCGGCGATCGGCATTGAACCTCGACCAAAATCGGCGCACGCGGCGTTCCGATCGAGCATCTTTGGCACTTGGACCGGGACAACCTTGCCGGTTGAGTTCATGGCAGACTTCCACCGTCGATCGGGCGAAGAATGGTTGCCCGTTCAACTAGCGACCCGACTTTCCGTCGAGGTCGAAGGCGTGGTTGTCTTCATTCCCGAACGGACGGAGCTACAGGCCATGCTTGCCGCATTTGGTCGGCCAAAGGACATTCAGCGTGCCCAAAGCCTAGCAGCCGTTGCTTAGCGGCTTTCTCGTTTCACCATCGTTTTCGAGATGGCCAATCGCCCCATACGCTCTACGCGACACAGCCATCAGAGTCCCTGATCCATCCAGCCGCCTTGAGGCGCGTGACAGCGGATCGCGCGACAGGTGCGACCATGCCGTTGGATAGCCGCAGACGCATCGAGCGGGCATCTCCTTCAACGGCTAAAACTGCATGGGCCGCAACCCACCACGAGCGATGCGTGCGTAACCCATCTGCCTCGACCGCCTCGATCGCACGGCTGAGAGGCATAAGGATCAGCTCGGAACCGGCGGGGCGATGCACGCGGACGTAATGATCCTCCATTTGCAATGCCAGCACCTCTCGGCCCAGCGGCGTTGCGATCGGATCGATCGGGGGCGGTGAGACTGGATCGTCATGCGATACAGACGCGGAGCGACGCAGGACGAAGCCGACACGTGCCATCGCAATCACGCCAATCGTCGCCGTCTGCGCGAACCAGCGCGGAAGTGAGAGGTCGAGCCGCGCCAGCTCGGGCCATAGCCAGAACGCTGCCACACGCGTTGCCAAGGCTTCGGGTATGCTGGCGAGCAATGTCGCCCCGATCAGGGCGAGCCACCAGGTTCGCGAACCGATGGTGGTACAGACGCCGACGATCCTGAATGCCGCGCCGTAGAGCCCAAGTCCAAGCAACATTGCGCCGATCCAGTAGGCGAGCAGCCGGACCGGGCCACCGTTCAAATAGCTGCCGAACGGTCCGAGGATCGCCAAGAGAGCGCCGATGGCGACAGCTAATCCAACCCAGCGGACGACGGGGGTCGACATTCGGCTGCGATCAAGAACGAGGGAAGGCGGGTGGGTCACTCTACCTTCTACCGCGATCACGCTAGCGAACGAAACCCGTTTGCCTACTGACGTACCCGTTCGCCCACTCGCGAATAGACAGCTTCCGCAAGAGCTTGTGCCGGGTCATCGGGGTGCACGCCATTACGGAGTTCATTATGTCATTGCGCCTCGCCATTGCCGCACTGTTCCTCGCCGCTACCATTCCTGCGGCCGAAGCCCAGTCCGTGCAGGCCGGCTTTGAGCGGCAGCTGACAGCGGATGGCACCGAAGTGGGTATCTGGTATCCGACGACTGGCACGCCTGTTCACCAGCGGCTCGGCATCTACGCCCAAGATGTGGTGCCCGGTGCGCTTGTGCCGGGTGGCAAGCACCCCCTAGTCGTCATCTCACATGGCACCGGAGGCGATTTCGCCGGCCATGTTGATACCGCCGTAGCGCTCGCTCGCGCTGGCTTCATCGTCGCCGCACTCACCCACCCCGGCGACAACTGGCGCGACAACAGCCGAGCGACGCGGATAGAGGGGCGTCCGATCGCGCTAAGTGCCGCCATCTCGTACATGTTGCAGGCTTGGCCGGGGCGCGCTGCCATCGATCCCGACCGCATAGGAGCCTTCGGTTTTTCAGCAGGTGGATTCACGGTTCTGGCGGCTGCCGGAGGGAAGCCGGACATGACCCGCTTTGCCGATCACTGCGCAAAGCATCCCGCCTTCTTCGTATGTACGCTCCTCAAGTCGCAGCCTCGAACGCTGTCGAGCGCGTGGCCGCCGATGACGGACCCGCGCATCAAGGCGATCGTCGTCGCTGCACCGGCAATCGGCTTTACTTTCGACCGTGCGGGGCTGGAAAAGGTCCGCATCCCCGTGCAACTTTGGCGTGCCGATAACGATCAGATTTTGCCGGCTCCCTTCTATGCGGATGCGGTTCGCGCAGCACTACCGATCAGGCCGGATTTCCATGCCGTCTCCGGCGCGGGGCATTTTGACTTCCTTGCCCCGTGTGCCGAACCTGCGACTATGCCGCAGCTATGCGCCAGTGCGCCAGATTTCGACCGCACGATGTTTCATGCCCGCTTCGACACGGAGGTGGTACGGTTCTTCGCGGAAAAGCTGAACCGGCCGGGCTTGGCGGCTATACCCGATGGTACGCGGTTGAGGCCATATGCAGCCTGTTACGCTATCGTAGGATCATCGGCCGAAGGCTCACCCGTGATCGGATCGACGTGGCAATCTGTTCGGAAGGACAAGCTGGAAGGCCGGCCGATCTGGCGGATCGTGGTGAATCAGCGTCTCGCCAACGGCCGGCTCGATCTGCGCGACGCTTTCGTGCTTGATGCGCGCACCTTGCGGCCGATCAGCCTGACGACGACGCGCGACGGCAAACCCCACGCCAAACTGTCCTACGGCTCCGATCGTGTCACGGGGTACAAGTTCGATCGGCAACGCAACCGTGTGGCGGTCGATCAGGCTTTCACGAGTCCCGTTTGGGACGGCAACCTTTTCGGCCCGACATTCGCCGCGATGCCGCTGGCTATTGGGAAGAGCTTTACACTGCCCTTCTACCAGTATGACCGTGGCCTAGGTGCATTCACGGTCGCCGTTACGGGAACCGAAGTGGTGACGACGCCGACAGGACGGGTGGAGGCTTGGGTGATCGACGCAGGGTCAAGCGTGGATCGGCGCCTGAGGTATTTGATCGCCAAACAGGATGGAAGGGAGATCGGGTATAGCTCACCACAGGGCGGGCAACGGTTAGGGGGGACGTGCGCGGGCCTACAATAACCTTTCCGTCCCTGCGGCACGGGATTATGAGAACGCCAAGGGTTTCCGAAAATTCGATCCTTTTCGAGAAACGGTAACGTCGCAATATCCGAGATAGCCCTGCTTACCGAACGCGGACCTTGCTGCTTCTCAGCGAATTCCGTCATCCCCGAAACGGCATGCCGACTAGAATAGCCGCAGCGCATGGCGTATGATTCCGAACATCCTCTAGTTAATTTGCTACTTACCGACTTCAGGCTGCAGCGGCGGTTTGGCTCAAAGAAATTCGTAAGATTTGTCGCACGTGAAAGCTGCTGAGGCGGTTCAGGCCGGCCACCGCCAGCTTTTTGGGATAGCGCGGCGACCGGCCTGAACCGCCTCAGCAGCAACAGCAGGAATAAATCACGAGATAAACTTGCCTGAGAACCGGAAGTCAATGCTAATGGTGTCGCCGTCCAGCGCGCGGCCTCGTCCGGTGAGATCCTGTGCGGGCTCGTGCCCGGGCTCGGCTGCCCCGCAGGCCGCAAGTGCGACAAGGGCAAGGAGGATCGCCGTCTTCATGCGTAACGCAGCTCGAGCTCGACGTTCGGATCGTCGACGAGCGCCGGGATGACCCGGAAGGGCTGAAGGATATCTCCGGTACGCACGACCGAGACTTGGCGCGCCCCAGCGTCGAACATGCGGGCGGCGACAGCCTGCGCGTTGGCGCGGCTGCATAGATGCGATCGCTTGGGGCTGATCGGAGCGGTGAGGTCATCGTGACGAAGCATGGGATTGATCCTGATGCTGGACGGCTCGGCGATCAACCGAACACCGTCTTGTGGACGCGGGTCTGGGTCGGCGGGGGAACGATGGTCCACGGCATGTCGCGCAAGCCAGAAATACGATAACCCGGAAAATCGGAACCGAGCTTGGCGAGCGCGATCTTTCGGCCGCGCTTGTGGACGACGAAGTCAGTGCCCTCGTGCCCGTCAACGAACTTGATGGGGTGTGGCAGCCGGATGTGCATGCCGTGCTCGAGCGGCCGCTCGGATCGCTGGGCGAGGCGGTCGAGGCAGCGGCGCCGCCAGTTGAGCGCCGAGGCGTTGTCGGTGTCGCCGAGCAGGGAGAGGATACGCTCGGGGCACGCGGCCTCGTTCGGCCCCATCGTCTCGTCCATATCCTTGTAGGCGAAGACGAAGCCGTCCTTTGCGCGGGGGTTCCAGCTGACCAGGCACACGACGGCGATGGTGGGCTCGTCGATGCCGTCGGTGCTGGGCGTGACGGCCGCGTACCAGACCTTGTTTCGCAGGCACGACGAAGCGACGACGCGCAGCGCCCTGCCCTTCCCCTCCGCGTCGCGCCGGTCGTACGTGAATTGCGCGTCGAGATAACTTTTGGGCGTCGAATGAGGGGTCATCGATGACCGTGGCATGCTGAGCCAACCCATGGCGATGTTCCTTGCTTATAGGGGTCGGAGACGGACCCGATCAGTCCGCCAGGAGCGCCGGCGCCGGCGCTGACGTCGTCAGCCGCAGCTCTCGCTGCAGTCGTTCAGCGAAACGCTCGGTCGCGAGCAGCTCGCGTGCCATGGCGTAGCGGGCGCGATCACCCAGATGGTCGTGACGGCCGCGAACACGACGATAGTTGACCTCGTGGCCGGGACCGAGTGCGGTCAGCGAGAGTTGCACGCGCACCTCGTCGGTGTGGAGCGTGATCTCGCCGGATTGAGACGCGTGGCCGCGGTTCGATCGAAGGTCGTAATCGCCCTCGCTCAGTCCGAGTGCGACAGCGAGGCGGTGCAGGGCCGCGCGTCCTTCGACATGGAAGAGATCCTTCGCAGCCGCATCGTAGGCGACGCCCCGGATAGCGAGCGTGGCGAGTGCCGGGTGCTTCTTCAGCTCGGCGATCTTGTCCTCGCAGCGGCGTCGCAGAAGAGAGTCATCGGATCCGGCTCCGGCGATGTGGCCGAGGTGACGCGCGAGGAGCAGCACGCCGGGATCTGCGTCGAACGGCACGCCGGCGTTGCGACAATCGTCGATAGCGGTGGTGACGGCGTGCAACGCAGCGACGATGGTCGTCAGCGCGCTTGGATCGAGTGCCTGCTGGTGGCGGAAGGCGACGTCGTAGGGCATCGTGGAGGTCTCCCGAGCGCCACATCGCGCTCGAAACCTCGCTCCCCCTTCCCTCTTCTCCCCCGGCTGGATCACGGTGCTCGGAGGTTAATGGCGCTCACGTCGACCGGAACGATCCACGCCCTAGTCGGAAGGCCCCCACGACGGTCCCGCCATCCCAGTGCCCGCCGAGGATCCCACGCCGTGGCACGCTTGCGACGGGGTAGCGTCGCGCCGCGAGCAGTCGGGCTCGTCGCGTGTCGCGGTCGACAGGCGTGTCGGTCATGAAGTGAGTCGCGAAACGAAGGGGAAGCATGGGTCACCTCCTATCGGGCAGCTGCAAGCAATGTCGGCTTCACAGCATTAGGCCAAGCGGGTCGCTGGAATGGGCAGCGGCATCGAAGCCACGATGCCAGGCACCTGCCAGTCGGCTGCCGCGGCGGTAGCAGCACGCGGAATTGCCCATCACCTGGGCGCGCCAGCCCGCCTTCTCTGCCTCCCATTCGGCATTCGGAGGACTGGGCGCCAGTAGGTCGAGGAGATGGTGCGTCACCTCCCGCCGGCCAACTCGTCGGCTGCGATCATGATGGTGATCGCTTCCTCGAGCGCGGCGTCATCGCCATTGACCACGCGCGCTGCGGGCTTTTGACGCTTGATCGCGGACGCCACGGTTTCGGCCGGTCGGCCCTTGAGCGCGTAGGACCAGACCTTTCCATCCTCGATGACGACGAGGTTCTTGCGGAAGGTGCGCCGGAGCCGCTTGGCTTCCTCGATCCGGGTCATCAGTGCGGCGACCTCGAACTCCAGCGTGTGCTTCAGCACAGTGTCTCCGAAGCGGGTTGGCGCGCGGTTGGCGGCGAGCCACACGTCGACGTCGGCTTCGCTGAGCGAGCCTACCGGATGGAACATGTCGGCCGCGCCATGACCATGGTTGGACGCGAGGAAAGCGCGCTGCCCATCCACCCAGATCTCGGCGCTGTAGCAGGTCGTCTCCTCCGACAGCGCGGCGACGATCTTCAGCTTGCGCAGCTCGATGTGCATGGTCTGGGCTCCTGTGATGACGCGCGGTCATGCCGCGAGCGCTTGCATGTTGCGGGCTTGAGACCCCTCGTCAGCGGCGTCCTTGAGCCACGCGACGGCCTGCTCGGCCTTCGACGCGGCCTTGATGATCGCGCTCGAATCTCCCTTCAGGATGCGCAGCCAGTGATCGATGTAGCTGGCGTGGTTGTCGTGCAGTTCGCCTGGGAGGCCGAGGTCGGCGCAGATGAGGCACTGCCCGATCGAGGCGACGAGCTCCTCGAAAGCGTAGGCTTGATCGCCGAACTTCTTGCCGAACTCGCGATTGAGCCGCGACTGCGCGCCCGAATAATGAACGTATTCGTGGCCGAGGGTGCTGGCGTAATGATCGTCCGACCGGAACATCGTCCGGTGCGGCATCTGGATGTAATCTCCGATCGGCGAGAAAAACGCCTGGTCGCCACCATGCCGCACGGTAGCGGGCAGCGCGTCGAAGAAACCGTCGATAGCGGCACGATGCACGCTTTCGACCCGCGGTTCGGGCGGCGCGGCGACCGGATAGTAATAGACCGGCAGGCCGTCGATCTGCTCGACGTTGAAGACGGTGTAGGAGCGAAGGAAGCGGATGTTCTTGTTCGCCTCCTCACCCGTCACGCGATCGGTCTCAGTCTTCGAGAAGCTCGAGAAATAGACGCTGTGCGAACCGTGCTCGCCGCGGCGAACCTGGCCACCGAGTTCTTCGGCCTGACGGTAGGTCATCCAGGTACGCGCGGAGTAGCCGCGTGCGTCACCGATCGCCCAGAGGTAGAGATTGTTGATGCCGGTGTACGGCGTGCCGCAATGGCGCAGCGGGCGCCCCCCGGCGCCGGTGAGGCCCCACGGGCGAGACCATGGCAAGACGCCGGACTCGAGCTTCTGGATGATGAGGCTGGTGATTTCGGCCGCGACGTCGCGGCGCGGTTTGTCGACGGGTTTCCGACGAAAGGTCATGTCTAGGTCTCCCTTGTAACGGCAATTGGCGGCCGCCCCTTTGTGGAAGACGACCGCCAGTCAGGCCCGGGAGGTCCCAGGCCGCGGGTTGGCGTTGGACCTATTCGGCCGCGATCAGCGCCTGGTCGTCGTTGACCGAGCCGAGCGCGCCCTCCGCCTCGTCGCCATCGCCATCGGCGGGATCCTCGATGTCATCGCCGCTGGTGACATCGTCCTGCGCCGTCTCGGAAGCTTCATCATCGACGCTCTCGTCGAACTCGGCGTCGGCGACCGCGGCCACCACGTCGAAGCGCATCGCGTCCGGCACCCAGGCAAGGGCGGCTTCCTTGGTCTCCGCCTCGGTGATGGCCTCACCGGCGAACAGCTTCTCGCACGACGTCGAGATCTCGCCCTTCTTGGAGCCGACATAGCGTGCCGCCAGCACTGGCCCACCCACGTCGGTGAGAAGGGCGAGCAGCGTCCCCTTCGACACACGGTCGAAGAAGTTTGCTGAGGTCGGCCGCCACCATTTGGCGACGTCGATCTCGAGGATCGAGGCGAGGCGGGCGTGGAGCGGATTGGTCTTCGCCGAGCTGTAATCGGGCTTCGCCTCGAGCGACGACGCAACGGTGAGGGCCAACCAGGATGCCTTGGCATCGTCATCGAGTGCCCGGAATGCCTCGAACCGTTCGACCGGGCTGCTCGACGTGGTCCAATCGCTGTTCAACGATTCACGCGCCTCGGCGATGGCGAGCTGCGCCTGGGTCGCGGGCTGGTCCTTGGGCATCTGAGGATCCTGCGGCCGACCCGCAGTGACGGTGGTGCCATAGCGACTGTAGCTGCGGCTCTGGTCCGTCATCGCGAACAGCATGTAGTCGAGGGCCAGACCGGGGTCGGCGAGGATCGATGCCGCCAGGATGTCGCGACGCTGTACCGCGAGCTCGTCGTGGAGGCGTGCGCTCAGCGGCTTGCCGCCGGGAGCAACCGCTTCGGGCGGAAGCGACGAGGTGTCCCGAGCGCTGCGGGTCGAGCCGGACGTGCCGTCGCCGGCCGAGCCTTGGAGCGGCGTTTCGCTGAAGTAGGTGGTCTCCAGCGTCATCTTGCCGTCGCGGCCGAGGGTCAGGAAGGTGCCCACCTTGCCCCTGATTTCGTCGGAAAGAACGGGCGGTCGCGAGTGCAGCGTCTGATATTCCTCACGGAGCCGCTCGAACTCCTCCTCCAGAGCCGCGTACGCGGTCTCCTCCATCTCCTCGTCGGCCATCAGCTCCTCGAGCGTCTCGCAGCGCGCGACGATGGCGTCGGAGCGTGCGGCCTCCTCCTCGCCGAGCGGCGCGGGCTCGAGCGTGACGCGGTGCAGATCAGCGGTCGCCCCGTACAGGCTGGTGGTCGCGATCGGCCGGACCCAGGCGAGGCCCTGTTCCTCGCCGACGCGCTTCGCCTCGGCTTCCATGATCGCGGCCGCGAGCGTCTGCGCAAGCTCCGGATCCGACCAGCGATCGCCGTCCTCGCTGAACAGGTCGCACTCGACCTTGCCGCCTGCAGCCACATAGGCGTCGGCGCCAACGAGGATCGCGACCGGGTCGCTCGCCTTCATCGTATCGTTCACGATCGCGCGGCGGATCTGATCGGCGTTCACGTAGGAAGAATGGGCGTACTGCTGGAAGACGCGCTCCTGCTTGGCCTGATCCTCTGTGGAGCCGTAGGCCTTGGCCATTTCCAGCGTGATGCGTCCCTCGCTCAGCGCTTCGAAGATCGGTTCGGCGAGATTGGCGAGCCGGAGCCGGCCCTCGATGAAGCGTCGCGTCTGGCCGAACCGGTTCGCGACGGCGTCGATGTCGCCGTCGGATTTGAGGAAATGCTGAAATGCGACGCATTCCTCCGCTGCGGTCATCGGCTCGCGCTGGAAGTTCTCGGTGAGTGACACCTCCCGCAGGTCCGCGTCGTCGCCGGAGACGATTTTGACCGGCACGCCGTAGGTCGCCGCGTCGATCTCGCCAGCGTCGGCGAGCATCATCGCGCCGAGATAACGCCGATCGCCGGCGATGATCTCGTACGTTCCCTTGGGTCGTGCGGCGGTAACGAGCAGGTTCTGCATGATGCCACGCGCACGGATGCTCGAGGCCATCGCCTCGATGTTCCGGGGCGGGGTGGTACGGACGTTCTTCTCGGAGCGCTTCAGCTTCGCGAGTGGCACGGTCTGGGTCATCGTCGTCTCCATCGGGTGCCCGGCCGCGCGACGTCTCGCCGCACCCTAACCGGACACCCTCCCGCTCCCCCTCTCCTTCCTTGTCTCGATCGCTCCGGTGCCCGCGCTCATGCGCGGGCGGCGCTTACTGGACGCCGTTGGCGGTAAGGAGGCTCCGCTCTCATCGATCGCCAAGCACACGCTGCAGGATCGCGGTCGCCTCGGGCACCGGTACGAACACGCGTGTCTTGTAGGCGATCACCTCGGTGAAGCAGCCGAGGGACTTGAGCCAGGCAAGCTGGCTGGCGGGCGCACCGACGATTTCGATCCGCGGGAGGCCGTTGACCCGCGCCCGCTTGATCTCGCAGGCGAACGGCCGCTTGAGTGGGATGACGTTGCCGTTCTCGACAGCCCGCGCGATCTCGCTGGGTGTGAGCGAGGTCTCCTCCGAGAGCCCGAGCTTGCCGAAGAGCTGGTGCAGGTCGCCGGGGAACACGATGCGGCCAAGCCACGAACGCCCCTCGGCGTCCACGATACGGCTGACCGCCAGATGTGTGCTGGGCAGCGCGGACCAGATCGGCAGGAGGAGCCCTGTTGCAAGTCGGATCGTCTCTGTGTCGACGTGATTGCGCGCCTGCTCCTCCTCTTCCGCCCACGCCTTGGCGAAGGTCTCGCGTGCGCACTCCTCCCAGGCGGTCTCATAGAGGTCGTCTGCAGCTAGGTACTCGCGGCGGGTGGGTCGCATCAGCTCGATGCGCAGCACGGGCATGCCGTCCTCCGTCATTCCGGCACGCGCCGGGGTTTTGAGGGCGACCTTCCCCGACTTGGCGTTCTTTACGAAGACCGCGGTGTCGTCGGCGTCGGCGAGACGCAGCGCTCGGTCGAGCGAGACAGGATGGCGACGACGAGCGACCTCGATCGTCAGCAGATGCGAGGTGGCACCGCTAACTGTGTCGGTTCGCAGAATGCGATCATCGAGGACGGTCGCGGTTTCCACCAGCATGGTCTCGACCCCGACATCGAGGGTGCCAGCATCCCGAGCGGCCGCAACGCGTGTCTCCACCAGCGCGAGAAACTCGTCGAAGATGACGTTCTGCAGGCCGATCGGCAGGGCTAGCAAGCGGTTGAGCCAGCGCTGAATGGGCGGGAGTTCCTCCTTCAGGACGCCATCCTGATCGGTCAGTTCGAGGCCGGTGCGATGAGTGAAATCCTGGAGGCTGGTGCTTTTCAGCTTCCCGCTCTTGAGAAGGTGATACCAGCTGATCAGGGCGGCCTTGGCGTACTCGCTTTCGAGATTGTCGGCAGGATCGAACAGGTTTTGTCCACCGGTCTGGCGCTGGCCGCGGGTGAGCGCACCGAGACTGTCGAGCCGGCGCGCAATCGTCGAGGTGAACCGCAGTTCGCCCTTGCAGTCGGTGGTGACAGGGCGGAACAGCGGAGAGCAGGCCTGATGCGTGCGATGGGTACGTCCGAGCCCCTGGATCGCGCGATCGGCGCGCCAGCCCGGTTCGAGCAAGAGGTGGACACGCTGCTCCTGGTTCAGGGCGTCGAGGCTGGCATGATACGACCGGCCGGTTCCGCCTGCGTCGGAGAAAACGAGGATGCGCTTGGTGCCGGCCATGAACGCTGCGGCATCGGCTTGGGTCGATCTACCCGATCGCGTCTCGAGTTTCTGGGTGCCGTTCGCGGCCGGTACGAGGCGCTTGGTCCGACCCGTCACCTCGGCGACGGTGTCGTGGCCGAAGTAAGTGAGGACGCCATCGAGCACCGCGGCGATCGGCGGGAGAGCGCAGAGCTGCTCGATGAGATCGTCCCGCGCGGCTTCGGCCTCCGGATTGGTGACCGCGTGACCGTCGTCGTCGATCAACGGGCGCGAGCGCACCTCGCCAGCATCGTCGCGGTAGTCCCGCATCTGCTGTACGGGAAACGCACGCGTCAGGTAGTCGATAACCGCTTCGCGCGGTGACAAGTCGATATCGAGTTCGGCGCGCTCGTCGGGCGTGAGCTCACCCAGGCGACGGTTGAGGATCGCCTCGGCGGTGCTGACCAGTTGAAGGACGACGGATTGCCCGGCATCGAGATGCTGGCGAACCGCCGCAAGTACGGTCGGTAGCTTGCATGAGAGGAGCAGCGAGCCGAAGAAGCGCTGCTTGCAGCTCTCGAACCGGGAGCGCGCTGCCGCCTTGGCGCCGGCATTCTTGGTCGCACCGTCCATCGCGTCGACCACGCCGGTGATCTCGAGCGCCTTCTCCATGTTGCGATGGATGATGCCCCAGGCATCGGCGTACCGATCGTAGACGTCGATTTGATCGGGGGTCAGTTCGTGTCGCAGGATGTCATACTCGACGCCGGCGAAGCTCAGGGCGCGCGCCGTGTAGAGGCCAGTCGCCTTGAGGTCGCGGGCGACGAGCTCCATGGCGGCGATGCCGCCTTGACGGATCTCGGAGATGAATGCCTCGCGATCGGCGAAGGATGTCTCGGGTCCCCACAGACCGAGCCGGACGGCATAGGCCAGGTTGTTGACCTCTGAGGCACCGGTGGCAGACGCGTACAGCACGCGGGCGGCCGGGAGGCGGTTCTGGAGGAGAACACCGGCTATACCTTGGAGTGAGCCCGCCTTGGTGCCCATCGCACCCTCCCCGCCGGCGACACCGCCCATCTCGTGTGCTTCGTCAAAGGCGATCACCCCATCGAAATCGTCGGCCGCCCAGGCGATGATCTGATCGAGCCGCGTTGCGTCACCCCGACCCGACCGCAGGGTCGGATAGGTGACGAACAGCACGCCCTCGCTCATCGTCACCGGCTCATCGATCTTCCAGCGCGACAGCGGCTGCACGTCAGCGGCCATGCCGCCAAGCGCCGTCCAGTCGCGAACCGCATCTGCGTGGAGCGCTTCGTTTTTCGACACCCAGATCGCCTTGCGACGCCCTGCGAGCCAGTTGTCGAGGATGATGGCAGCAACCTGGCGCCCCTTGCCCGCGCCGGTGCCGTCACCAAGGAAGAAACCCTTCCGATACTGCCGACCGGCAGCGTCGAGGACGAGCCCCACGCCTTCCTTGTCGCAGGAGAACATCCCCGGGATGAACTGCGTCCAGGCATGCCCCGCGTAGACGACGGTTTCGAGCTGCGACGACGACAGGAGGCGGTCCGACACGGTGCGCTCCGGCAGGTGCGGAACGTGCGAGGGGATGGGAGCCGGGATGGAGCCCATCGCCACAGACTCGACCAGCGAGGTCGGATGCTCGCCGGCCGCGTCGAAGACGATGCGGCTAGGCCGGTACGGCAGATAGACCCCGACCTGCTCGGCGATAGGCGCTGGCGTGTCGAGCACCTTGTAGCCGACCGGCAGCACCTCGTTGCGGGTCGGCGCCCGGAAGATGCGCGGCGCGGCAGCCGGGCGCGACTTCATCGCTCGCAGGAGCGACACCGCCCCTCCCCGCTTGACCGCCGAGGATGCGTTGTCCTCCTGCAGGGCAGCGCGATCGGGAATGACAAGCAGGTCGACCAGCTCAGCCACGTTCCCACGAGCGATCGTGACCCCTGCGATGTCGCCCACGATCTTGTCGATCACGTAGATCCGAACCGCGACGCCGGTGCCGTGCTTTCCGTAGCCGTTCGTGAGGCGGATGGAGGTGCGAAGGGCCGTTCCCGCAAGTGTCGTCGTCCAGATATCGGCCATCCGTGCGGAATGGGCGAACCAGTCCGGCATGATGGCAACGAGGCGCCCGCCTGGCCGCAACCGCTTCAGCGCGGCTTGAAGATGGCGGACCGCGGCGAGCGCGTCGGCACCGCGACCGACCGAACGCGAGAAGGGCGGATTCATGAGAATGAGGCTGGGGCGCTGCAAGGCTGTCAGCGTACTGCCGATCGTTGCCCCGTCATGACCTGAGACGACGGCATGGGGAAATGTGGCGGAGAGCCGCGCCCGCCGCGCCGGATCGATCTCGTTGAGCTGCAGGGCGGCGATCGTCGACAGTTGAGCGACAAGCAGTCCGTTTCCGGCGCTGGGCTCGAGCACGACATCCGTTGGTCGTGCAGCCGCGAGTAGGACGGCCACGGCTGCGATGTCGACAGGTGTCGAGAACTGCTGCCAGTCGATCTGTTCCTCGCTGCGCACCGTTTGCGTCGGCAGGCGATCGAGCAAGCCGAGGGCGAGTGGGAGGTCGGCCGCGGTCTGGAGCGGCTGCGAACCGCTCACCAGATGGAGCGCCAGCGCATGCTCGAGCACCTCGAAGCTCTCGCGCTGCGTCCAGCGCCCCTCTGCGTCCGAACCACCGAAGGCGTGGACCATCGCCTCGTTGAGGTCGCGTCGGCTGAGCTTCGTCTGTCCGCCGAGTAGCGGCAAAAGCATGCGGGCAGCGTCGGTGCAGGCGGTTCCGCGGTCATGCTTGGGATCGAACAGGTCGGTCATGGGGTGGGTCTCCAGAACTGTCTGCGTGCTGCAGCTCAGTTCCCCCGCTCCCCCTCCCCTTCTCAGCTCCTCGGCCTAAGCACGTCGGCCCAGTCGCCGTACTGTTCCGGCGGTGGCATGCGGGCGAGCGCAAGCCCACGCTCCCGATAGGCTCGCCAGGCCTTGCTGCGCGCGCGCCGTCCTTCGGGATCGTTGTCTTCGGCGATAATCAGTCGTGTGACGTTGCTCGGGATCTGGATGCGATCAAGGCGGGCCGCCCCCAACGTCGCCCAGCATGGTATGCAATTGATCTGGGTGAACGCCGCAGCCGTCTCGAAGCCTTCGGCAATGGCGAGGGTCTCCCCCGCCCTGCCCCCTTGCCAGGCACCGGCAGCGGGAGCGCCGAGCATCACCTTGTCCAGGTAACCACCGTTCGTCGTGTCGAGGAAGATACGTTGGATCGCACGGAGGTGGGAGCCCTCTCGGACCGCTACGATGAGCGCGGGCAGGAAGCGCGTGGAAGGCTTTGGACCCCACGGGCAGCGTGGATGAAAGCGGATATCGTCGAGTGGCAGGCGCAGGCTCCGCCCGTCGAGATACTCAGCGGCTGCCGTACCGTCCGCGGGAAGGGCCTCCTCCCAGAGCCGTCCGACGTTGCTCCCGCCAGGGCGGTGCCGGGCGGGCGGTGGCTGATGGCTTCCGGAGGGTCGTAGGCGGGAGATTTCGCGCAGGACGTCCCCCGGATCGCAACCGGCAAAACAATGGACGAGAATGCCGTCGTGCCCCTGGCGCACGGACAGGCTGGGATCGCTGTCCTGGTGTGCTGGGCAGCGGCAGGTAGCGATATAGCCCCGCCAGGTGCCGCCAAGGGCACCCACGATATCGACAACGCGCTGGGTGGGTCTGAGAGCGATCAGGGACATTCCCGTCTCCTTTCACCCCCTCCCGCCCTCTTCCCTCCTACAGAAAAGCACATCGCAGGGTTTGCGAGTAGACGAAGAAGCGGCAAGCCGATAAGACGGCTTTACGTTTTGCAGGTTTTACGATTACACGTTTCCACGGAAGGTGCCTCTCATGATCGTTGCGTTGCTCAACCAGAAAGGCGGCGTCGGAAAGACGACCCTGAGCGTGAACCTGGCCTCAAGCCTCGCACGCGACGGCTCGCGGGTGTTGCTGATCGACGCCGACCCCCAGGGCAGTTCGCTCGACTGGGCCGCGGCTCGCGAGGAGCAGCCGATGATCTCGGTGGTCGGCTTCCCTCGACCGACCATCCACAAAGAGTTGGATCAGATCGGCCAGGGCTACGATCATGTCGTCATCGACGGACCGCCTCGTGTGACCGAGCTGGCGCGATCGGCGATCATGGCGGCGGATGTGGTGCTGGTCCCTGTCCAGCCTTCGCCTTACGACATCTGGGCCGCGGACGAGGTGGTCAAGCTTATCGTCGAAGCGTCCGTTTTTAAGGAAAGCCTGAAGGCCACATTTGTGGTAAATCGCAAAGTCGCAAAAACGGCGATTGGGCGCGACGTGGTTGAGGCTTTGGCAGCATATCAGATCCCGACCATGACGGCGCAGATCGTCCAGCGCGTCGTGTTTGCCGAGGCAGCGGCCACCGGGCGCGCTGTTTTCGAGATCGACGGCAAGAGTGCGGCGGCAGCGGAAATCGAGGCCGTACGGGCCGAACTAATGGAGCTTGTGGCATGACCAAGAAAGTGACGATTGGCCGACGCCCAACGGCTGGCGCGCCTCCCGCCGCTGGCGCCGATGCCTGGGTGGGAGCCGGAGCAGAGAAGCTAGCCGAAACGCCCGCCGCGGACGTCAAGATGAAGCGTTTGACGATCGACATACCAGAGAGCCTTCATCGCACGATCAAGTCACAGTGCGCGATGCGGGGAACGAAGATCGCTGACGAGGTCCGAGATCTGTTGGTACAGAAATACGAAACGCCGTAATTCCGCCTTTGCGCGTCGGCGTATTGCCGTGAAGCCGGCGATGTGTCTTTCTGTATCACCGCTTTTCCGTAAATGCGGTGCCTGAATGGCGTTCTCGGCTATCGCGATCCCACTTTCGCCCGATCGCGGGATAGCATCCGGTTCGATGAAAGGTTCAAGCGACTGGCAACAAGGCAGGGGTCCACCTTCTTCGTGCCGGGCGTTCCGGCCAAGGACCAAGAGCAAGCGTATAATGAGCTCGCGCTGGCCTGCGGGTGTGCGCCGGCGCCGACAGGCAAACGCATCCGCTCAATCACGTTCCGATCCAACGGGGAGACGTGGACAGCCACGGTTGGCGAAAAGCTAAGCGGCTCGGCGACGAAGAAGAGCCGGGCAGGGGGGCAACGCATCGAACGCACCGTTCCTCTCTCAAACGGCTCGACCGTCCTCGCCATCTTCGCCGGCTTGCCCTTTCGGGTCTGCATGACGGCGCGTCCAGGGTTTGGTCCAACCCATTCCTCGCTGGCGAGCCTTCCTCCGTCACTATGTTCGCGGACGGCGGAGCATAGCCACTTCGACAGCGATGTCGCCCGCATTTCAGCAGATGCGCTTCGTCGTAAATCTGTTTAAGCGCAAAGTCGGGTTCCCGATGCGCTCTCCTCCCGGGCAGGGTAATTTTTTTCCACGTTGACCATGCCTCCGTCCGATGGCTGTTTCGACAAATGAAGCAACCCGGCGCGCTGAGATTAGTCACAGGATTGGTCGCGGCTTCCGTCGCCCTCGGCTCTGCCGACGCGTCCCAGCGGCAAGCTGAACTGGTCGCATTCCGTGATTTGGCTGACGGTGTGGTGATTGATGTAGGCCGCACGGCGCCGAAGCCACTTCCACCATCAAGCGAGCAGCAGGGCGTTTCGCCGGAAGCCTTACAGGATGACTTCCGGAGCATCGCCCTGGCCGAGCAAGCACATACGACCACGGACGTTCCAAGCCCGCCGATTGCGATTCCGCTTTGGATGCAGACGGGGAGGGTGATGACGGGTGCGGCTCAGGTCGCTCAGAGCGTCGTCGCGCCTTACATGTACAGTCCGGCCGCTTGCTCGATGACGCCTTACCGTCCGCGAGGAGATTTGGCTCCGTGGCAGGAGGCACGCCGAGCGCGTTATTTCCCTCTCATCTCCGCCGTCGCCTGTGAGGCTGGCGTGCCTACCGGGCTACTCGATGCGCTCGTCGCACAGGAAAGCCGCTACGATCCGCTGATCGTCTCCAACAAGGGCGCGGTAGGCCTGACACAGTTGATGCCCGACACGGCTCGCGGCCTAGGTGTTCTCGACTCCCGAGATCCGCTGGCCAATCTGAGGGGAGGGGCCAGATACCTTCGGTCTCACCTGGACGAGTTCAAGCGCGTCGATCTCGCACTGGCGGCCTACAACGCCGGCCCTGGCAGGGTACGAACCTTGGGAAGGATCCCACCCTTCAGGGAGACGATCGATTACGTTGCGGCGATCACCAAGGGGTGGAGCAGCGGTGCCCATCGAGCCGCATCCGTGCAAACCGCCGCGATGCCGAGTGCGGCAGGCTGGCGGGGCAGGGGGGTCCAGCTGCTGGCTTACACGTCGACGAGCGTGCCGAACCCGAGGTAATGGGCAAAGTAGATCGCGATCCCGAGTATAGCCGGTGCACCCAGGAGGTAGTTGAGCTGCCAACGAACCCACAGCCGCGGCGCGACGAGGACCTTGTCGAGCATGGTCGTGGTAGGGAGGCGGCTATTTCCCGTGCGATAGTCATAGGCGGTCTTGATGACCGCGAAGACGGCGCACATCGCGACCATGACGCCGACGGCGGCATAGAGGGAGAGCCAGGCCTGGAGTGTCGCTTGGGGCATATCGACCACCTAGCAGCAAGATGCTGACGATCGCTTAACCCTCTTGTGGGTGCAAAGTTACCAACCTCACCGGACGCGTGAGTGCTCTACGTGGCCGACGGGATCGATGCGGGGCTCCCGTTTCAGACGAACTACCAGCGGATCGCCGAGGCGTGGACGTGGTCCATCGGTGTCACCGCAATGGCGACGATTGCCGCCGTACCGCTCGCGGCGTTCGTCCTTCTGGGTCGCCGAGAAGATGCCGAGAAGGACACTGCTTCGAGCTGAATGCGTCTCCGGCCACCTCACAGCCTGCCTGATTGGAAGAAGCAGGCGAGGGGCGGGAGGCCTCTCGTTGCGCGCTTGGCAGGGGTTGGCCATCAATGCGCAGCCATTCGCTCGGTCCTGAAACCCCATAGGCTCTTTTGAAGGTCGAGCTCGCCGCGCTTCGCCCTCGAGACCATCCCAGCGTAATAAGCCCCGGCTGTAAGGCGGATCTCATTGCGCGCCTCTCTCTCCGCGGTGATCATGACCGCGACAGCAGCGCCGTCCCGGCCCAGCGTATCGATTGCATCCACCCACGTTCCGGAACGGATGCCAAGGTCATGCCGCAGCCGCGCCGCGGCGTTATGGACGTCGGGCCACCGCGGTCGGGCCTCCGTCAGATACATCGAGGTTGTCGGGAACATCTCCGCGAGGTCGCAAGGCCGCACCTTGAGGCTGCTCTGAGAAGGGGAGGGGGGCAGCACCGCTTGATCGGGAAGGCTCACCTCCGGGTCAGAACTACATCCTCGCTTAGCATGTACGGTATTTTCAGAGGGAATGGTTTGTATGTGTATGTCGGGTGATACCGATGACCCCGACGGGTTATTTTCCTCTGTAAACATGAAGCGATCGATGGTCTCTCCGACAAGATCCTCAACGCCAGGAAGACGGTCGAGCGCGGCCTGGTAGCCTTCGCCGTCGCCCATAGTCCTGGCCTGCGCCGCAGCGAACGCGATCTCGTCAATCGCGTCCTGGAGTGCCATCCAGTGCGGTCCGGTGAGGCTCAGATCAGCGGCCTGCGCGAGTGCCTGTCCGACGATCCGGCGGACACGCGCGATCTCCTTCTTGCCGCTCTTGAAGAGGGCATAGAGGGCGTTGAGGCGATCGCCGGCTTCCTTCAGCTCGGCATAGCGCAGCCGGATGGGGGAGAGATCGAGGCCGTAGGCTTCGACGATGACGCCGTCACGGTTCCGGAAACCGCTTCGACGTCCCGAGGCGCTATCTCGCGCGAGGATCAAGCCTGCGGCGCGCAGCTCACGCAGCCGCGCCTTGATGCAGGCAACGGTTTTCCTGACTTCGTCCGCAAGATGTTGGTTGCTCGGCCAGACGACGAGCGGGCGGTCGGCGGCCCAGTCGGCCTCCCAGGTGAGCTGGACAAGATCCATTAGCGTCTCGATCGCGCCGTTGCTGACCGCGATCGCTCCTTTCAGCGCCTTCACGACCCTGCGCGCGTCTTGTTTGGATATCTGGACGGCGCTCTCGTCGACGACCTTCATCCTTCGGGTGAGCTCACGCGTCAGTGCCGTGATCGGCCGCGCCCCGGTTCGGCCGGTGAATGCCGTTTGCGTATAGTTCATCGTTCGCCCCCTCGGATGGAGGGACCGTCAGCAGGCATAACTCGTGCGTGGCGCGAATCGCGCTCCCTTGAACCGGGTGTCAGGATCGTCTAAATGGGAGGTCTATCGCGGACCGGTCAGCGTTTGGCGACGCTGCCCATCTTACGGTTCCAGGGTGCCCGGCCTTCGTGCCGGGCATTCGTTTATGTGGCCACGGTCATAGCTCCAGAAAATGCGACGGAAGGTCGCCCGAGCACAGTGCCGCAGATGCAAAGGTTAAGAAACCACGAGGATTCGTGGTATCGGCTACGCTCGCCGGAAAAGATTCGTGGTATCGACTACGCCCGCAGCGATAACTTCGTGGTATCGACTACGCTGCACGGCAAAGTTCGTGGTATCGACTACGCCTAAGAGACGGCAAAGTTCGTGGTATCGACTACGCCTAAGAGAATGGTGGTTGGCCTTCGACGAGATCGGCAGTGCTGATAAGGCGGGCAGGGGGATTGAGTCGCCTCTCCGACTGTCGTGATCGAATCCGATCAGTTGTCTGATCCGGATTTCGATCGCTTCATCGGCGCCAGGACAGTCGGAACCTCGCGTATGACAACAACCTCGTCCGAGACCTTGCTGCTTTTCGAGGCGCCTTCGGCCGCTTGGATGGAAAACTCGAAGCCCGGGACTGTACCGTTTGCAGCCTCGACAACGTAAGGCTTGAAGAGGCGGGTCAGGCTCTGGTGGCCGATCTGGTGTTGTAGATCACCCAACCTTATCGAGGTCACGCCGGAGAAGCGCAGGAAGCAAGCGACTTCATAGAGTCGACGGTTGATCGGGCTCAGCTGGAAATAGCTGGGTGCGTATTGCATGACACTTCGATCCTTGAGGATCGCCCGAAACAGCCAGTCGCAAAGACGAACATTCACGGCCTTGAGCCTGCGCTCGCCGGTTCGCGTCTTGGTATATTGAAGGCGGGCGGTCTCGACCCAGGAGAAGAATCCCGCTTCACCCTCGCCGCCAGTCTCGATGTCAGTCTTGATCTGAGTGCTCTGCAGTCGTTCCAATGCCTCGTACAATCTTGTGTACGCGTTGGACGACGGGGTAGCTCCGGTGACCCGGAAGAAGTCATTGGCAGTGAACTGGAAGTTTTGGCTTACTGGCTCGCCATTCTCGATCTTCGCAGCCATAAGGCTGGCGATGTAGAGGATGACCTCTTTATCGTAGATGTTGGCGACACCCTTATGGCCAGGCTGCACCTCGATACTGATCTCGCCGGTACTGTAGGCAAGCGGCTTCATCCATGCCTGCTTCGTAAGCGCGAAGAAGGGGTATGCCATCAGCGATAGCTCGCCATGAACACCACCGCGTAGCGGGCTGTCCATGGAGAAGAGGTCGCCTTGCATCGGAACCACTGCGTCTTTGGCAGTGCCGGTCGGCGCCCGATCTTTCGAGAGGCCTGGTTCGGCTGCCTTACTCTTCGGCATGACCAACTCCGTCGTCAACCAGTCGGCTCGCGCGCGTTCCAACCGCGGCGACACCATAGGCGTAGGCGATACCACGAGCTGGTCGACCCGTAAGGTCGGCCGTGGGGTCAGGCGTAGGCGATACCACGAACTTCAGGCGGGTTTCGGGCGGAAAACGCAGCCTTCCGAGGGGAGGGTGCCCGCCGGTTCGGTCCAACTTCGTACTATCGACTACGCCTAGCAGACCCGCACCGGCGCTGTTGTGCGTCGTCGCAAACGACCTGTTTTGACGAGGCACCATGGGAATGGGTCGCCCGGCGCGATCGGCCGAGAGGCCGGCTGCGGAATGTGACTTCTCAAAACCCATCGCCAATTGTAATCCCGATCGATGAGCCTTGTCGATGAGTTTTGAGAAAAATCGATGCTGATCGGGTATGCGCGCGTGTCGACGCCCGACCAGGATCTGACCCTGCAGCTTGATGCGCTGCACCAAGCCGGGTGCGAGCGCTGCTTTTCCGACAAGGCCAGTGGCGCGAAGATCAGTCGCCCCGGTTTGGTCGAGGCCATCAGCTACGCGCGCGCCGGCGATGTACTGGTCGTCTGGAAGCTGGATCGGCTGGGCCGGACGATGAAGGGTTTGGTCGACCTCGCGGCCGAGCTCGAGGAGAAGGGCATCGGCCTGCGCTCGATCACGGATGGGATCGATACCTCCGGCACTGCCGGCAGGTTGGTCTTCAACATCCTCGCCGCCATGGCGCAGATGGAGCGTGAGCTGGTCAAGGAGCGCACCACTGCGGCGCTTGAGGTCGCCAGGCGTAGGGGTCGCTTTGGCGGCCGAAAGTCGGTCATGACCGATGATCGCCGGAATGCGGCCGAGAGCCTGCTGAAGACAGAGATGACGCCGCGCGAGATAGCCGGTGCGATCGGTGTATCGCTGTCGACCTTCTACCGCCATTTTCCGGGTAAGTGACCCCGGCGTAGATGGGTGGACTAGGGTCAGGACCCATTGATGTGGGAGGCGCGATCTGATTCAGGCTCCGTGAGGAGAGAGTGGATGAGCGACCTGTACTGGCTGACGGATGAGCAGATGGCG
>NZ_LMMH01000010.1:0-55587 GCF_001422185.1 Sphingomonas sp. Leaf257 | reverse complement strand
TCGCGTCGCCATGATGCCGCACCGGTGTCTGCCACAGTGCCGCACCTGTGGCTTGCGCATCACCTCGTCGGCAAGGCGGAGAAGACCGGACGCTTACGGCGCAGCCGCAGGTTCTCCTTTTCCAGATCCTTCATCCGCCGAGTCTGATCGGTCTTCAGGCCACCATATTCCTTGCGCCAGCGGTAGTAGGTCTGCTCGCTGACCGCGATGCGCCGACAGGCCTCGGCGGTCGTGCCGCCCTGACCCAGCATGATCTCAACCTCACGTAGCTTCCCGATAATCTCCTCGGGCTTGTGCTTCTTCGCAGGCATTCGTCGTCCCTTCCTTGGTCCAGACTGTAATAGTCGATGGACCACTCAGAAGGGGGCAGCTCAGACGGCCATGATCGGCGCGCGGCGCGCCAGCAATGACGGCTAGTAAGATGATGGCGAGTAGAACGAGATGATGAGGCCCGATGATAGCAGGCGCTCCCACGAGGCGATCCGCGCCGCTGCCTACGCACTTCGTGACTGCGTCAGGGCCGGACCTCCGCTTACCGACCTCGGCCGGCTACGAATGAACCTGGCCAATGCGGTACGGGAGCATCTGCCTACACAGCAGGGCTGGAACAAGGAGGCTCGAGGCTATTTCGCCGACCAGATGCCGACTTACGAGCGGATCATGGAAGAGGATCGCGAGCTTCGGCTACGCTACTCCGACCACATACGGCGTTGGAGCAGCAACGCGATAGCTTCGAACGTCCCAGCCTATGCTGCGGACGTCGCAACACTGGTAGAGCGCCTCGACCGCTACCTGCGGTCGCTTGAGCACGAGCTCTATAAGCCGATGCACCAGGCAGGGATCGAGGCGTGATCGGTGATCAATTGCCCCTGTAGGTGGAGTAGCCGAAGGGGCTGACCACGACCGGCACATGGTAGTGCGCGGCAGGGTCGGTGACGCGGAACACGGGATCGATCTCGGGGAAGAATGGCACCGCCTTCGCATCCGGGTAGCCTGCCATGTCGAACAGCAGCTTGTAGGTGCGCGGCGCGAACTTCGACGGCTACCTACCCGACGCCGATATCTCGGTTGAAACCGGGCAAACCTATAGTCCTGCATGACGATCTGGCATCTTGCATCACCGCGAGCAGCTATCGAAACCGGCGTTTATCACCTACAGTCCTGCAAGGCAGGGTCGCCGGTCCTGCGAAACCGATGGTGGGGGTGCCGTTGCGACCTGTGTCAGCTGCGATCTGTGTTCCGGTCCGCAACGAGGAGACTGCGTTACCGAAGTTGCTGGAGGCGATCGAGCGACTGGACCTGGGCGACGTCGAGGCTGCCGTGTTCTTCCTCCTTGATAATTGCTCGGATGCGAGCGAGCAGGTAATACTCGAGCATGCTGGTCGCATGGCCCTTCCGTTCACGGTGGCTCAGGGAGACCCGTCCCCTGATGCCAATGCCGGTCGTGCACGCCGGGCCGCCATCGCCCTCGGCCTGCATCATGCGGCGAGCACGCCCCACGGTATTCTCCTGACGACCGACGCCGACAGCCAGCCCCGTGCCGATTGGGTCAGGGCGGCACTGCAGGGCCTGGCCTCGGCCGACCTTGTCGCCGGGCGAATCGTCCGGATCGCAGCGGAGCGGGATCCGGTGCAGGGGAGGGTCGAGCGCTACCTCGATCGGCTTCACGCCTACCGACGATCGGTCGACCCCGTTCCGTGGGACAGTCCGACCGGCTCCCACTGCTCGGGAGGCGCCAACATGGCCTTCCGACCCGGAGCCTATCAGGCGCTGGGTGGCTTCCAGCCGGTGCCATGCGGCGAGGACGCCGCCCTGCTCGACGATGCCGGGCGCGCCGGGTTTCGCGTGCGCCGCGATCCCGGCATGGTGGTTGCGACCTCCTCACGGCGGCTCGGCCGGGCGCCGGGCGGCATGGCGGCTGCGCTCAGTGCTATCGACCATCACGGGGCACCCTCAATGCCGCATCCCCGAGGGGCGGCATGGCAATACCGACAGCAGGCGGAGGCGCGCCGCATTTGGGCCGGGCTCCCCGATTCCTTTGTCGCAGCTCGCTTCGGCGACCGTATCGGATTGACCGGTGACCATGTGATCGGCGTCGCGCGCGACTGCCCCAACGCAGAGGCGTTCGCCATGCGTGTCGTGCCGGCACTGCCCGATATAGCCGACGTCACCCTCGCTGAGGCCGAGCAGGCCCTGGCTTTGCTCGAGCGCCAGCTTTGCGAGCAGGCGGTATGACGACGGTCGGGGCTCTGCGTCATGGGATCGTCGCGGCGGGGTGGGCGACCGATCCCGCCGGCGATCCGACGACGCCCAAGGCATATCTGGACCTGCTCCGCCCTCTTTACGCTGCGGGACGCCGGGATCTCCCCATCGGGCGCCTGCTTGAGGGGCATGTCGATGCGGTGCAGATCGTGTTTCGATACGGCACGTCGTCCCAGGTCGCTGCGTTGCGGGCGCGCATCGCTGCGGGAGCGACGTTGGGTGTTTGGAATGCGGGCCTGCCGGGTGAGCCGCTGGTGCTTACCGGCGGACGGCTGACCGGCGGCAAGGGCTATGCATCGGGGGCGGGGATACTGACTCACGCGCTGGTAACCGCGGATAGCGAACGCGGACCGCAGCTGCTCCTGCTCGACCTCGAGGCCGATCCACCTGCCATCGATCGGGAGTGGTGGCAGACGATCGGCATGCAGCGCTCGGAGACACATCTGGTGCGCTGGTCCGGCTCTGTGATCGGTGAAGACGGCCGTATCGGCGAGCCCGGCAGCTATGCGCGGGAGCCGTTCTTCAGCGGAGGCGCGCTGCGCTTCGCCGCGGTTCATGCCGGCGGCATCGCCGGCCTGCTCGATGCAGTGCGTGACCACCTGACCACCCACGAGCGCGCTTCCGATCCGTTCCAGGCATCGCGCCTCGCCGACCTGTTCCTGCTTGCCCAGGGTGCAGCGGCGAGCATCCGCGACACGGCGGGCGCCTGGTTCAGCGGGACGGATGCGGAACGCCTCGCCCGGGTGTCCGCTGCGCGGCTATCGATCGCCGGCTCTGCCGAGCGCGCCCTGACGATCGCGCAGGAGGCGGTGGGGCTGCAGGGATTGTTCCTATCGCATCCGCTGGCGGCAAAGATCGCCGATCTCATGGTGTACCTGCGCCAGCCTGCGCCCGACGCGCATCGCTTTCGCGTCGGCCAGGCTGTCGCCGAGCACATCCTCGACCCCATTCTGTGAGGATCCCGCTGCGAAACGTACGTGTCGCGCTGGTGATCGCCCCGCACCCGGATGACGAGGTCATCGGCGCGGCAGGCCTCATTGCGCGGCTTCGCCGCCATGGAGCTCGGGTCCGGGTTGCGGTCGTGACCGATGGTGCCGCGTCTCACCGGGGCAGCCGACAATGGCCGAGAGCGCGACTGGTCGCGGCGCGCCAGCGTGAGAGCCTTCATGCGCTACGTCGTCTCGGCATCGTTGCTGGCGACGTCTCGTTCCTCAATTTGCCCGATGGCCAGTTGCCCTCGATCCCGGGACGCTGTTATCGCGCGCTGCGCCGCCAGGTCGCACGATGCCGGGATCTCGATCTCATCGTCGGACCGGCCTGCGATGACGACCATCCCGATCACCGCGCCGTAGCAGCGGCCGTCGCCCGATGCCCGGGTGGCGCCGGTCGGCTGACCTACCGCGTGTGGCCGCCTCGCCCGGACAGGTCCGGACCGGCATGGCGCATCGCTGTGCCCGGAGGAGTTCCGGTTAAGCGGTCGCTGATCCGCGTCTACCGGACGCAGCTCGGCGCCGTTTCCGATGATCCAGCAGGCTTCACGATCGCGAGACACGAGCTTGCGGCCTTTGCTCGTCCGGTCGAGCGCTACCGGCCGGGTTCGAAGTGACGAGCCCGATCGATCTTGCCGGGTTCGCCGCCAAGTTCGCCGGCGACGACGATCCCTGGCGCACCTTCACCGCCCGTGACGAGGCGGTGAAGCGTGCCGCGATCCTGCACGCGATAGGTCACCGACCGGTCGGACGGGTGCTGGAGCTGGCCAGCGGCAACGGATCCAACAGTGCCGCGATCGCGAGGATGGCGTTGTGCCTCGATGCGACCGAGGGCACGAGGGAGGGGGTCGACCTGACGGCACGCGCCGTCGCGGCCTGGCCTCGTGCGTGCGCATCGCTGCTCGTGCTCCCCGGTCGACCGCCACGTCTCGTCTATGACGTGATCGTGATCGCCGAGATCCTGTATTACCTCTCAGCGCGAGAGATGGCCCGGGTTGCGCGTGAGATGGCCGCTCGCCTGCGGGGAGACGGCACCATCGTGCTCGCGCACCACAGGATCGACTACTACGACTTCGCCCAGCACGCGGCAGGAATCCACGCCCGGTTCCTCGCAGAGACCGGGCGTCGTTGGACGGTTCGCACCGTGCGCCGCACCCGCCGCTGGGTCGTCACCGCGGCCCGCGCCGACGGTGTGCCCCGATCCCCTTGAACGCGAGCGAGGCAGCACGTCCCACGTCCGTGCGATATGAGGCTTGCCGTTAAGTGGAGCGGCAGGACGTCCACCTGCCGCTCCCGCCAGGGTCGTCAGGCCGCCGCGTCGAGATCGACCTTCATCTCCCGAGCCCAGAACCTGAGGTCACGACAGGTCGTGACGAACGCCTTGACGTCCTTGCTCTTGCTTAGGGCTACGAAGCCATCGTCAAGCTCCGGCACCCGAGAAGCGTCGAACAACGTGGCGGCTGCATCGGTGTAGCCGATGAACTTGCAGTGGCCGAACGCGTCCGCCACGAAGTCCTTGGAGGCCGCATCCTTGGCGAGCATCGCAGCCCCCTCCTCGGACGGGAGCACCGCGACGGCATCGAACAGGACCGAAGGTCCGCCGTCGATCTTCTGCTTGGCCGCGACCTTGGTGCCGTCGTCGAGCGTGACCCCGCCGATCTTCGGCGCGACCACCTCCCAGACCGCGCCTTCGGCTTCCAGCGCCTTGGTCAGCGCATTGAACAGCTCGGCGCTCGACCCATCGGTCAGCAGCAGGCCCATCTTTCGCCCGGCGAAATTCGCCGGGCCGTTGGCGACGATCGAGAGCGCCGACGATGTCGGCAGGTCTAGCGTCGGCTTGGCCGCCTTGGCGGCGTCCGGCAGGTCGAGGCCGAGCCCGTTCGCAACGGTAGCGGCGAGATCCTCGTCGATGTTGCGCAGGTGGCTGACCGCCCGGGCCCGGATGTCGACACGCTCTACCTTCGACAGCTCGAACACCAGCGCGTCGCCGATGTGCTTCTGCTCGATCGGCTGCTGGCTGAGATAGAACTGCCGCGCCTGGCTGTAATGATCGGCAAAGGTTTCGGACCGAATCCGCTGCTTGGTCCCCTGAACCTCAGCGGGGAAGCTGGTGAAGCCGATCTCCGCGTTCTCGCGCGGACCGCCTTCCGCGCCCCAGCTGTTCGGCTCATAGTTCACGCGCCCCTTTGGATTGCGCATCGCCATGTGGCCGTCCTGCTGGAAGTTCATCACCGGACAGCGCGGGGCATTGATCGGCAGGTGGGTGAAGTTCGGGCTGCCGAGCCGCTTCAGCTGGGTATCGAGATAGGAGAAGTTGCGGCCGTGCAGCAGCGGGTCGTCACTGAAGTCGATGCCCGGCACGATGTTCTGCGTGCAATAAGCGACCTGCTCGGTTTCGGCGAAGAAGTTGTCGACGTTGCGATTGAGCGTGAGCGTACCGACGATGCGGACCGGCACGTCCTCCTCGGGGATGAGTTTGGTCGAGTCGAGATGGTCGAAGGGAAGCTTGTCGGCGGTTTCCTGATCGAACAGCTGGACGCCGAGATCCCATTGCGGGAAGTCACCGCTCTCGATCGCCTCCCAAAGATCGCGGCGATGATAGTCGGGATCGGCGCCGCTGATCTTGACCGCCTCGTTCCACAGCACCGACTGGAGCCCCTGGCGCGGCTTCCAGTGGAACTTGACGAAGGTCGACCTGCCTTCCGCGTTCACCAGGCGGAAGCTGTGGACGCCGAAGCCCTCCATCGTGCGGAAGGAGCGGGGGATCGTGCGATCGGACATGATCCACATGATCATGTGCCAGGCTTCCGGGGTGAGGCTGGCGAAATCCCAGAAATTGTCGTGTGCGGTTTGCGCTTGGGGGAACGCCCGGTCGGGCTCCTGCTTGGCCGCATGGACCAGATCGGGGAACTTGATGGCATCCTGGATGAAGAACACCGGGATGTTGTTGCCGACGATGTCCCAGTTGCCCTGCTTCGTGTACATCTTGACGGCGAAGCCGCGCACGTCGCGCGCCAGATCGCGCGAGCCCTTGTTGCCCGCTACCGTTGAGAAGCGGACGAACACCTCGGTCTGCTGCCCGACCGTGCTCAGCACGTCGGCGCGGGTGTAGTCGGCCAGACTGTCGGTCAGTTCGAACACGCCGTGCGCGCCATAGCCGCGTGCGTGGACGACGCGCTCCGGGATGCGCTCGTGATCGAAATGGAAGATCTTTTCGCGGAGGATGAAGTCTTCGAGCAGCGTGGGGCCCCGCAGACCCGCCTTGAGACTGTTCTGGGCGTCCGCGATCGGGATGCCCTGCTGCGTGGTCATGGTAAGTGCCGCGTCCGAGGTCGTCTGGCGGGTTTCACCGCCATGGCCCTGCTGCTCGGCATAGTTCGTCGGCTGGTCGGCACCCGCCGGCAGCGGCGGTGCCTTCTTGGCCGTCTCGCCCTTGAGTTTCACCGCGCTTTTGATGCTCTTGCGTGCCATGGACGTAATCCTCCGATCATGCCCTTAATGCCACCAGCGCCACGGCGGTGCGAGGCATAAATCTTTGTAGCGACTGGGAACCGACCCGGAGGAGCGAAATCAAGTTATGTCAGTCGAGCATGGTCGCCGGTTCGGACGACAGGCGCGGGCTCGGCAACGTAAGTGTTCATGGCTGCGCAGAACCCGACTGCGGCTTCCTTGGTCCTGGATCACAGCCAGGGAAAGCCGATATGGACCGGTTGAGGATGTCTTAACGCCTTGCCGTTAGCCGAGCATGATGTACTCCCAGGTCGTACAGGTTTTCGACTGCGTCTGGCACGACCACGATCCGTGGTTGGTGCTGCTCGCGGGCCTGGTTTGCCTCTGCGGTATCTATGCGTCCTTTGCCCTGGCCGACCATGCCGTACGCTCAGGGCGGAAGACGCGCAGCCTGTGGGAACCTGTCACCATCGTGTCGGCCGGCTGCACGGCCTGGGCGACCCACTTCATTATCTTGCTGGCTTTCAAGCCGGGCATGCCGTCTGCGTTCAACCCGCTGGCCGTACGGCCGTTTTACGGCCGCTCGTTGATGTAAACGAATCAAATGGACGGGGACCCATGCCGCGGCTCAAGGCGTTGAGCGTCATAGACATGGCCCTGACGACAGGGACATCCACTCAGATGAGGAAACGACATGCGCGCACTATGCTGGCACGGTAAAGGCGATGTCCGCGTCGACACCGTTGCGGATCCCGAGATCAAGCACCCGCGCGATGCGATCATCAAAATAACCGCCTGCGCGATCTGCGGGTCGGACCTTCACCTGCTGGATGGCTACCAGCCCACCATGGAAGCCGGCGATATCCTCGGCCACGAGAACATGGGCGAGGTCGTGGCGCTCGGGTCCGAGGTAACCAACCTCAAGATCGGCGACCGTGTCGTCGTGCCGTTCACGATCAGCTGCGGCGATTGCTGGTTCTGCAAGAAGGGTCTGTTTGCGGCCTGCGATCGGACCAATCCGAACGCCGATATGGCCGCCAAAGCGATGGGCCATTCGCCCGCCGGGCTGTTCGGCTTCAGCCACATGCTGGGCGGCTACTGCGGCGGCCAGGCGGAGTATCTCCGCGTGCCGATGGCGGATGTTGGTCCGATCAAGATTCCCGACAACGTTACCGACGAGCAGGCCCTCTTCCTATCGGATATCTTCCCGACCGGCTACATGGCCGCCGAGAATGCGCAGATCGAGCATGGCGACACCGTCGCGATCTGGGGCTGCGGTCCGGTCGGCCAGTTCGCCATCCGCTCCGCGCTGATGATGGGCGCCGGCCGCGTGATCGCGATCGACGAGGTGCCCGAGCGACTCGCCATGGCGGAGGCCGGTGGCGCTGAGACGATTAACTTCGCCGAAACCGATGTCTACGACGAGCTGCAGGCGCGAACCAAGGGCCGGGGCCCCGACAGCTGCATCGATGCTGTCGGCTGCGAGGCGGCCGCGCACGGGGCGGCGGACGCGGTCATGGACAAGGTGAAGGCAAGCATGATGCTCGCCACTGATCGCGTCCACGTCCTGCGGCAGGCGATCATGAGCTGCCGCAAGGGCGGCACGGTCTCCGTGCCCGGCGTCTACGTCGGGATGGGTGACAAGCTTCCGATCGGTGCAGCGATGAACAAAGGACTAACGATCAAGCTCGGCCAAACCCACGTGCAGCGCTATACTAGACCGTTGCTGGAAAAAATCGTCGCGGGCGCGATCGACCCCAGCTTCGTGATCACCCACCCGGCCAGTCTTGAAGACGCGCCAGAAATGTACGCTAAATTCCGCGACAAGGAAGAAGGTGTGATCAAGGTTGTTATGCGCCCGCACGGTTGATTGGCGGAATAACCGGGAACAGGACGCTTATCGATGCCGATCGACACCGCCGCTTTGGAGCACGTGTAGCGGCGGTGTCGATCAGCTTGCGACCAAGTATGTCGGCAGACCTAGGGTCAGGATCTGTAATTTGCAGTCGCTCGGCGGTTGTCCCTTGAGGGTCTCAAGGATCTGTCCGCACTCGCCGATCCGAGGATCGGTCGTGCTGTATCGGGTCTCACAAGGCCGGACGTTGCATTGACTCGAAGCGGGCTCGGGAGCCCATCTGATAACCTTCGCAGATCGTCCGTCCCTGCGTTCCCTCGCGGGACACCGCCATCGGGTCAGCTGGAGAGCATCACCGCTGGCGAACGGGAACTTATCGCATTTCAGGCCTCGAACAAGGTGCCGTCGCGGAGCATGGCGTGCATGATGACGGCGAGGCGGCGGGCGAGCGCGACCCGGGCTTTCTTGAGGCCGCGCCGCTTCGCGATCTTCAGCGCCCAGGTCTTCAGCGCGAAGGTCTGCCGCGTGCGCGTCAGGATCGAGTTCGCCGCCTCGTAGAGGAGCTTGCGGACGGTGCCGTCGCCCTGCTTGGTGATCCGGCCGGTCCAGTCGAGCTCGCCGGACTGGTGCCGACGTGGGACGAGGCCAAAGTAGGCGCCGGCTGTCCGCGACCGCTTGAACCGACCCGCTTCATCGACGGCGGCGGCGAACGCAGCCGAGGTCTGCACACCGACGCCCGGGATGCTCATCAGCGCCTGACAGGCTGGAGAGGCGATGCTGATCGCCTTGAGCTCGCGATCCATCCGACGGATCTCGTCGACCAGCCCGGTTCGCGCCCGAAGCAGCGAAGCCACTGCCTCGCCGAGCCCCGGGACAGCGATGGCGGCCTGCACCCGTGCGAGAAACCGCTCGCCCTGGCCAGCTCCCGGTCTGATCCCGAAGGTAGCGCATAAGCCGCGGATGGTGTTGTCGAGCCGGACGCGCGCCTCGACCAGGTGCGCGCGGGCGGTGATCACCGAGCGTACACCGTGCGATGTCGGCGACTTGACGTGCACCTCCTTGTAAAAGCCGGTCCGGGCCAACTGCGCGAGCCCCGCTGCGTCATGTGGATCAGTCTTGTTCGCCTTCATCGCCTTGAGGCTCTGGTGGGCCTGGCGCGCATCGATGCACACGATCGCGACGCCCAGCTCGTGCAGGCCACGCGCAACCCATGGCGTCATCCGGCCGGTCTCGATCACCACGCGTTCCATCGGACCATGGCGTTCCAGCAGCGCGGCGATCGCTTCCGGCGTGCTGTCCACGCATTGCGCTGCGACCTTGCGCCCTTCGGCATCGACAATGCAGACGTGCGACGTTTCCATCGACAGGTCTATTCCGGCATAGTGCTTCATAGCTGCTTCCTTCCTTCAGGTCCGACAACCAGAAGGTGCGCCGCTCAGCCGGCCCGGGGAAGCAGCCACAAATTACACGATGACTCGTTGACCATAGCGAACAGCGATGGCCGACGCACCAGGAAGCGAAGCGCCACTTGGCGTGCGGTCGCGCCGTGGCTGGCCGCGATCTCCTCCAGCACGCGCCCGCCAGGGGTGCGCGGGCCGGGGAAGTCGCCCTGGCCGAACGGGCTGTCGGCGCCCGGCCGCGCGAACTTCCCATGATTTAGGCCCAGGACGCCTTCCGTGGAGCTCGAGGCGCTACCATCGGAACAAGGAGAGAAAAGATGCACAAGGCACTGTTCGTAGGCATTGAAGCCGGGCCGACCCACCAGGAAGATGCCGCTGAATTCCTCCGGGGTGCGCTGGAGCCGGTCGAGCATGAGCAGGACACGCGGCACTGGTACGCGCTGCGCTTTGGCCCCGCCGACTTCGCCATCTTCGATACCTTCCCCGGCAATGCCGGCCGGCTGAAGCATCTGTTCGGCACGGTCGGCCGGGCGCTGGTCGTGAAGACCTTCACCATCCTCAACGGATTGCCGGAGATCGAGCCGGCCGACATCCTCGCCCTCAAGGTGCCGGCGGCGGACGCCCTGCCGCGCTTGGCCCTGCATGTTCCGCTTGAAGCACGGGACGGTGCGGAGGAAGAGGTTGCCCGCTTCCTCCAAGGAGCCCGATCGGCCGTGGAGCGGGAGCCTGGCACCCTGTCGTGGTACGCTCTGCGTCTCGGAAAGACTCGGTTCGCCATCCTCGATACCTTCGCCGACGAGGCAGGGCGCGAGACGCATCTGTCGGGCGAAATCGGCACGGCGCTATCCGGAAGCGCTGCTTCGCTGTTCGCCGAGCCTCCCCAGATCCACCGCGCACAAATCTTGGCGTTCAAGATTGCATCCGCTGGTGATGAGGAGAGGACGAGCAGGAACACGTCGGTCGCGCGGCCCCTTGAGAGAGGGACAGTCTGATGGACACGAAGCAGAAGGTGCTCGTTGGAGCGGCCGTCGCCAGCACCGCGGCAGCCGGGGCCGCGTTCGCGTTCAAGTCCGCGGGCACGGATTCGAAGCTCACCAAGGTCGCGTGTCCGCCGTCAGCACCAATGGCACAGATTTGAGGTTGTGATTTAAGGAGGATCTGGGCTTCGTCGTAGTGACGAAGGAACGAAGATGAAGCCCAGATCCTCCAATGTAAAATCGCCCGCCAAGGCCTCAGCAGAGCGGGTAGTGAACCGTGGATTTGAGGGATGCACAGCTCCCTGGGGTCGATTGTCGTTAGCGGCAAACCATTGAACATCGGGTATGGTCAGTTCCGTCCGCTCACGGACGTGCTGATCGGAAAAGCGCTCTCTACCGCCACAAGCGGTGTAGAGGGCGACTAGGTGCTTGGTCGCAAGATCCTTCTCCAAGCTGCGGGCACCCGCAATTTGGGCGAAGCTCGATCGCCCCAATAGGGAGCCGTAGCGCTCAGGGCTGACGCGCTCTCCGTCCAGCTCCCTATCCTCAATGAGACGATCTAGTGCGAGAAACAGGGCATCCACCCACCACCGCTCTACCCGCTTGCCGGCAAAGTCGGATAGGTGGCCAATCCTCTCGTGCGCAATCGCCTCGGTGAGCATAGGGGCCTCGCCCTAGCCCGGCAATCTATGGCACCTGGGCGCATCAGAAGCGACTCTTGGACGAGCATGTTTGAAGATCTGGCCGCTCGCGGCTTCCAAATTGAGTTTCACAGCCATGCCACGGCCATCCTGAGCGTCGATTTTCCCGACGCGATCGGGGAGTTGGAAGCGGCGCTCGGCGCGCTATCCATCCCAATTGAGGAGATCATCGGCTCGGGTGGAGGCGAGACAAAGGGCACTCAGCGTCTCCGGCGCGCCTTGGCCGAGCTGGGCTGGCACAAGGTCAATTTCACGATCGAAAAGCGCATCAACGGCGTCCAAAGGGAGTCGATCTCCCATGAGGTCGATCATGTCCGTACCTTCGCCGATGGCCGCGTCATCGCGCTCGAAATCGAGTGGAACAACAAGGATCCATTCTTCGACCGCGACCTGGAGAACTTTAAGCGGCTGCACGCGGAGGGGGCGATCAGCGTTGGCGTGATTGTCACGCGGGGATCGAGCCTACAGGACGACATGGTGCAGCTCGTCCGCCGGTTTGCAACCGAGCGGGGTCTGGAGTCGAGTGATGACCTTGGATCTTTGGGACTGACGCCCACCCCCCGGCAGAAGGCCGATGTTGCTCGGCGTATGCGAGCAGGCGGCGCGACCTTTGCAGACGCTTGGTCGCTTAGTTTCGTGAAGGATAAATATGGGGCCGCCACGACCCATTGGCGAAAGCTAGAAGATCGCGTGCACCGCGGCGTCGGCAATCCATGCCCGCTCCTCCTCATTGGACTACCCAGCTCAATCGTCACTTTCGATGAGCATCTCGACGTGGGCGCCATCGCCGAGGGCGAGGAGGAGCAGGAGATCCTTGCTGAGCCTATTCAGCCGCTTCCGCCACCAGCCCAGCCCTAGAGTGATGGGCATACGTCGGCCAGGAAGGGGTATATTCCTCGTCCGCCTGGTTGCCCCATACGGTCCAATCCGGCCGCGTTCCACGCGAGAACATCTCCAAGAACGGGCCGGGGCTGCATTCCTCAATCAGCGGATATTGCTCGTCAGGCTTACGGCTGTGCTCCCGCTTGCGGCTCTCAAGATAGTTCACCTGTGTCCGACCCGGATCAAGCGTGCGGGCGTTCTTGCCCCGGACGCCAAATAGGATCAGTTCTGTAACGTTGCGGAAATAGAATCCCACGCCCCGACCATCAGATCCGCCATCCTTGCGGATCTTCCGCCATACGATGTTGGATTTATACTCAAAGCCCCATTCCCGCATTACACGCAAGCCGTCCGGCAAGAGCGCATTAGGCACCCACAGGTAGAGGTGGGCGGTTGGCGCAACGCACTCCTGCACCGGTAGCTCGCAAATCTCGTCCAGCGTCATTGTCCCGTAGCGGTTTAGGCGGCGGTGCTCGGGTGCCACCTTCCCGGTACGGTTTTGAAACTGCCACGGCGGATCCGCCAGTACTGTTCTGAAATTGCCGCCCCCTGCGACGTTCAACAGATCCATAGCTGCCGGACTATAATCCGGTGACTTCTTGGACGCCTTGCGCTTGGATTCTGACATTAGGCTGCGTCCTCATTCTTAATCGATTTTGGCGCGCGACCCACATAGCCACGCAAGCCTCGCCGGATGACCTGACTCACTGTTTCGTCACGACTATCAGCAACTTGCCGTGCCTTTTGCGCGAGCTTCTTCGGCACCCGCACTGTTACAACGATATCGTCTGCCATATGCCTCTCCGGCGTACCATGTATGTTCTGGTATTGCCTTGTAATACGGATTGCAAGACGATTACCCTCACTTACGAGCCTCTTTGCCTACTGGCTCGACCGTGCCGGTGCACTGCACCGATTTTCCTGTCTTGTTGGCGCGCTTCTGACACGCCTCCAGCACCTCACGATTGGCGGTCACAATTCGATCATGCTTTGGGCTTCGGTGAAGCCAACAACACGGCGTGCGTCATGCACTATAGTCAGCCGGCGGGCGTGGTGCGTCGCACCCCGTGCTCGACGGAGACGACAGCGCTTCGCAACGCCTACGGAGTGCGGTGATATGAGGGTCGCGGTGTGGTCGGTAGCGGGATTGCTGCTAGTGTCCTGCTCGCCGAACGCACCGCAACCCGAGGTCCCGGCCGGCTGGAAGTCGGTCGGGATCCCTTCGTGCTGCACGGTCGCCATTCCATCAGATGCGACTCTGAAGGCGGGAAAGGACCCGGTAGACGATCCGGTGTTCCTGCTGCGCGGGCCGGGCTACGAAGGCATGTTCACAGTGACAGGCCGAGGATCGGCGCTGCCGATCGCGAGCTCCGGGACCAACTACAAAGCGGATCAGCTCACGCTCGACGGCCGCCCCGCAGGCGTAGCTTCCTACCGTGTCGCCGACCCGAACTATCCCGAGCGCCGCAGCCTTCTGTGGACGTTTGCTGGGCGGAACGACGGATCGGGGAAGAACCTGGTGCTTGATCTTTCCTGCAAGGAAACGGGTTGTGCCGTATTCCTGCCTATGATCGGCTCCCTCGACGCAAAACCATGAATACTCGCTGCCTTATGGGTCAATGCCGACCGGGAAGCCGATCCGGCTTGTCGGCCGGCTGGAGCGTTCGTTATGGGGCGACGACGACTTTGGCCGGTTCCAGCTAGACGACGCCGCGGTCATCGCAGTCGACGGGCCACGTTGAGGCGGGCCCGGCTGGGCCGAAGGTCGAGCCCACGGGTTGGGTAGGCGGGATAACGACGCAGCCGCTACGATCGGGGCGGTTCCTTTATACCGGCTGGGGCATGAAGAGAATCCTATCCCGACCATTGATCCCATTCGGGACGGTCGCGGCCAGCGCGCTTCGACTGGTTCAGTCGTAAACGTATATCTGTGCCCGCTCTATGCGCCACCCGCTGTTCGCAAAAGCCTTCCTTTCTGACGACCTCGCGGGCGGGCCATGACGACAACGCATTTCTGCGGCCCGCCGCTTGTCAGAACTGTTCTGGAAACCTGCTTCGCAAAAGCGCTTGCCGGCTACGGGTTTGGAGAGCCCATTGGCACGGAGCGTGAGCACAACGCCCCGTTTGCAAGCAGCGCCGGATGATGGCGAGCACACTGGCAGATAATTCGAGCAGGACGCTCCCCGCCAGTGGCAGAAAGCGTGAGCAGGAAATCAGGCTGTTTGCGAGCACACGCCGCTACGATTGCAAGCGCCTACACCTACTTCGGAAGGGCTCCCGCCATCATAAAACAGCGCGAAAGGATCAAACGACAGACCATCCAACATGAGGGCAGAGCGTGGGTTTCCCGCTAAACAACGCTAAGCGGCCCTGTCAGGTGAGAGGTTGAGCGGCTTGTGGTCGGCACGCCGGGCTGCACGGTCCCACAGGAAGTCTCCCGAGAACGCTATATGCTCCCATCCGACCGGAGAGCTGTGGGCAAGCAGCGGCTCGGGCATCTCCTCACCGCTCTCCTTCAGGTGTTGCACCGCATCTGAAAGGTAGACCGTGTTCCAGTAAACGATGGCGGCGATTACGAGGTTCAGACCTGAGGCACGATACTGCTGCGCCTCCTGTGTACGATCGACGACGCGGCCTTGATGGAAGGTGTAGATCGCTTGGGTAAGGGAGTGGCGCTGCTCGCTCTTGTTGAGCCCGGCATGGCAGCGGCGCCTCAGCGCGGGATCCTCGAGCCAGTCCAGCATGAACAGCGTGCGCTCGACCTTTCCGATCTCCTGAAGCGCCAAATCGACTTGGTTCTGGCGCTCGTAGGCGGCAAGCTTCCTGAGCATGGCGGAGGGGAGAACATGCCCGCTGCTGGTTGAGGCGACGAGGCGAACGATTTCATCCCAATGCTCGCGCACAACGTCGATACGGAGGCGCTTGCCGAGGAGCGGAGCGAGCGTTGGATAGGTGCCCGGCGAGGCGATCGACACGAGCCGCCGATCGGGAAAGTCGCGCAGGCGTGGGCAGAATCGAAAGCCTAGCATCGAGCAGAGCGCGAACACGTGATCGGTAGCCCCGCCGGTGTCGGTGAAATGCTCGTCAATCCTCAGGACGCTGCCGTGGTGCAGGAGCCCATCGAGAACGTATGGCGCCTCGTGGGTGGCCGCCGAAATTACCTTCGCATGGAAGGGGCCGTGCTGATCGGAGACATGGGTGTAAAAGCTGAACCCTGGATCGACACCGTAGCGGGCGTTGATGTCGCCACCGGACGCTCCTCGCTTTCGGCCGCGGAAGAACTGACCGTCCGAACTCGACGTGGTGCCATGACCCCAAACCTGGGAGAATGGCAGGATGTGATGAGCGTTGATCAGATGCGCCAAGGCGGTCGAGTAGCAATCGTCGCGGATATAGGCGTCCTTGGCCCAGACTAGCTGGTCGCGCGTGACGCCCTCGCTGGCTGCTGACATGCGCGATAGCCCAAGGTTGGTGGCATCCGCCAGGATGGCGGCGAGGAGCGCACTCTCGTTGTCACTGGTGCGTCCGGTACGCAGGTTGGTGAAGGCAGATAGGAAACCGGTTTCGCGTGCGACCTCGTGCAACAGTTCGGTCACGCGAATGCGCGGCAGCAGCCCGTAGAGGCGTTCGGCCAGCGCCTTGGCGTCCGGCGGGGTGGTGTTCGAGATTGGCGTGATTCTGAGCCGATCACCAACCATCGCCACGCCTTCCAGCTGCCCTTTACGGAGCTGCCGCTCGAAGCCCTTGAGACGCTGGTCCAGCAAGGTCGCGCGGCTGTTCAGCCACTCGTCAGCCGAGTCCGGTAGCCCCAACCCTTTTGCAATCGGCGTAGCGGTGGCCATCGGCACCAAATAGCTGTCGAAGCGCCGGTACGAGGATGAGCGATCCACCCATACGTCGCCGCTTCTGAGCTTGTTGCGGACGTGTGCCAGAGTTGCGGTCTCATAAAGGCGGCGGTTGATCTTGCCGTCAGGTTCCACGACGAGCTTCCGCCATTCTTTACGGAACGGCATGGGCGCGTTCTCCGGTACGTCGCGCTTGCCCGAGCGGTTCAGCTCGCGGAGTAGGTCCAGCGCCTTCACGGTACGCGCGCTGCCCTGCAGTGACCGAAACTCCAGCGCCTCGATCAGTAGCGGCGCGAATTTGCGCAGGGTCGCATATTGGGGTCGGTACACAGAACGGACCCAGATATACGCTAAGGTTTTGCCGTGCCTTCGACGGCGCGCATCTGGCGAAGCGGTCTGAGCGCGGTGGATGGCGCATCGGGATCGGTCCAGAGGTAATCGCCGGTGAGATTGATATGCTGCCAACCGAGCGGTGATAGGTGTTGCAGCAGGTCCGGCGGGACCGGCCGGCCGAGGTTGGCGAGATGCATCCGGGCGGCTTGCAGGTAGGTCGTGTTCCACAGGACGATGGCACCGGCGACGAGGTTCAGCGCGCTCGCCCGATGGCTTTGGGCTTGCAGCGCATGATCGCGGATACGGCCGATGCGATGGAAGAAGATGGCGCGTTTCAGGGCATTTTCCGCTTCTCCCTTGTTGAGTTCGCGGGTGGCGCGGCGACGCTGTTCGGGCTGCTCGATCCAGTCGAGCGTGAACAGGGTACGCTCGACGCGACCGATCTCGCGCAACGCCAGTGCCAGGCCGTTGGCGCGTGGATAGGAGCCGAGCCGTTCCAGCATGATCGAGGCGCTGACGACGCCTGTGCGGATCGAGGTTCCCAGTCGCAGCACGTCGTCCCAGTGTGCCTCGATCAGACCTTCGTCGATGCGGCCCGCGACCAGCGGCGCAATATCGGGGCCGGGTTCGATGCCGTTAAACAGGTGCAAACGGCGTGCGGCGATATTCGGGATACGCGGCGCGAACCGGAACCCAAGCAGATGACATAGCGCGAACACATGGTCGGAGACGCCCCCGCCATCGACGTGATGCTCTTCGATGTGCAGATCGGCGCCGTGGTGGAGCAGCCCGTCGAGCACCTGTGCCGCCTCGCTCGCCGAAGCGGAGATAACTGTGGAATGGAACGGCGCGTAGCGATCCGAGACGTGGCTGTAAAAGGAGACAGCCGGCTCTGTCCCCTTGTGCGGATTGACTGCGCCGGTTGCCTGGGCGCGGCGGTCGAGCGGAAAGTTCTGACCGTCTGAGCTGGACGAGGTGCCGGACCCGAACAGCGCGGCCAGCGGCGCGGTGTGTTGGGCGTCGACAAGCCGGGCGAGCGCGCGACCGTAGGTTTCCTCGCGCAGATGCCACGAGGCGAGCCAACCGAGTTGGCGCTGGGTCACGAGATTGCAGGCTTCCGCCATGCGCGTATGGCCCAGATTGGTGGCATCGGCGAGCACCGCCGTGAGGATCGCACGTGGTTCATCCGCGGCACGGCCACTTTGCAGATGCGTGAAGCACTGGCTGAACCCGGTCCATCGATCGACTTCGGCAAGAAGGTCGGTGATGCGGATCGCGGGCAGATGCGCATAGAGCGGCGCAAGGGCGGTATCGGATTCCTCGGGAGTAATCGCCTTCAAGGGCGAAATCCGCAGCCTGCCCAAGCTGAGCTGCACGTCTTCCAGCGCGTCCGTCTCCGCCTTTCGCTCGACCTCGGCCAATCGACGGGCGAGGCGGGCGCGTCGTTCGGCCAGCCAGATATCGGCCGTATCCGGTGCCGGTATCGGCAAGGGGCCGGCCGCGCGCATGTTGGCGAATACGGGGGCAGGAATGAGTTGCTGCTCGACAGCACGATAGCGTCGGCTTCCCTCGACCCACATGTCGCCGGCGCGAAGCCGGTCGCGAAGCTCGACCAGCACGCACAATTCATAGATCCTGCGATCGGGAATGCCGGTGCCGATCGCCCGACGCCAAGCTTGCCGGATGAAGCCGACTGGCGTGCCTGCAGGCAATTTGCGCAGATGACCAAAATGAAGGTCGCGCATGATCGCGACCGCTCGCGCGAGCGCATGGCAGGCTGGCACCGCCCCGAATGTGAACGAGGCGATGAACGAGGGACCGACCTGTCGGAGGACGGGGTAATTGGTCGCGGCGACCGCGACGGGATCGACCGAATCGGGGCGGATCAGCTTGCGGGCTTCATCGACCTCGCGGCCGAGATCATTCCATCCGATCGCTGCCTCGACCGCAGCGCCGATATCGCCACCTGATATCTTGGCGGCGAGCAAGGCAGCGCCGAGTTGGGCAAGCAGCCGGATTTTGCCGTTGATGGTGCGCCGGTTGCGCTTGAGTGTCGTGTCCGCGCTGTTCTGTTCGCGCCGGAACATCTGCCCAAGCAGGCGATCGAACATCAGCACCGCATCGTCGGTGAGGGTAACGATGGTTTCGAGGATGGTCGCCACCAATGTGGCGCGACGCCGCGTCGCTTGCAGCGTCCGAACATGTTGCGCGGTCAGCCGCACGCCTTCCTGGCACAGGCGTCGGAGGCGCTCGGGATGGACGCCTACGGCGATATCCGGATCGATCCCGATGGCCCGAAGCAGTGTCAGTCGCTCGATGATGGCGGCGAATGTCTTTCGGCCGGGCTTGCCGGGTGACTGCCGCACCCAGGCCAGATCGCTCAAGTTCGTGCCTGTGTGGGGCAGGAGAAGCGCATCGAGCAGCCGGCGCTGTCGAGCATCGAGTCCTCGGGTCAGATGCTCGGCGACATGGCGTTCGGCATCGAGCAACGCCTGTGCGACCATCCGCTCGACCGAACTGATGCCCGGCACAATGATGCGCCGTCGCCGGCACTCATCCAGCATCACGCGCGCCAGCCTAGCCCCGCTGGTCGTCGTCAGCGCGATCGGCAGGAGCCATTCCTGCAACGTCGTTCGCAGCGGCCGACTGAGCGGCATGAAGCCGAATGCATCGCGCAGTGCATCGAGCTGTTCGTACCGGGTCGGGCCGCGCGTCGCGTAGTCGGCCAGCACCTCGGGTCCGACCTGCAATTGCTCTGCGACGAACGCGAGCGGCGTATCAGGGATCAGTTCACCGGGTCGCAGGAAACGGCCAGGATAGCGCAGCGCGCAAAGCTGGATCGCGAAACCCAGCCGGTTATGCGGTCGCCTCCGGCGGACGATGATGGCCAAGTCGTCCCGGCTCAATGTCCAGTGCTGGACGAGCAGGGTTTCGTCGTCGGGAAGCGCGAGCAACGCCGCGCGTTGCTCGTCCGACAGGACGGCGCGACGCGGCATCGGCTTAGACCTTGGCCGGTGCGGTCCAGCCGATCCGGGCAAGCGTGCCGAGAAGGGTCGAACGCGGCACCTTGAAGGTCCGGCAGACGGACGCCTTGCTGGCCCCGCCATCCAGCGCGGCGGTGATCCGCTCGAGCGTTTCGGCGTCGATCATCGGCGGGCGGCCACCTTGGCGTCCCCGGCGTTTGGCAGCAGCCAGTCCCGCCATCACCCGTTCGCGCGTGAGCGCACGCTCATATTGTGCCAATGCACCGAACAGCGAGAACAGCAATTCGCCGTGCGGCGTGGTCGTATCCATCTGCTCGGTCAGCGACCGGAACGCGATGCCGCGCGCCTTCAGATCGGTGACGATCGTCAGCAGGTGCGGCAGCGAGCGTCCGAGCCGGTCGAGCTTCCACACGATCAGTGTGTCGCCCGCGTTCAGATAGTCGAGGCAGGCTTTCAGGCCTGGTCGGTCGTCGCGCGCGCCGGATGCCTTGTCGGTATGGAGATGCCGATGATCGACCCCGGTTGCGACGAGCGCGTCCCGCTGGAGATCGACCGTTTGGCGGTCATCGGTCGTTGACACCCGCATATATCCGACCAGCATGTACGACAAACCCTCGAAAGCATGTTTTCGAACACCCTATCAAAGCGACAGGGTTTGTCGATCGTTATGGGCTGAGGCGGGTATGGTTCGGCAAAAGCGCAGGTCCGGAGCGTCGCCTATCACCTGTTTGCCGTCACGCGTCTGCTGTCCGTATGGACGCAAGTAGAAGGCACGCTGATGCCGCAAGAAGCACCAGGTCCTTCAACAGGAACTGTCCGGTTCCGGCCGAAATCGCCGGGAACCCGCCAGCGGTCGGCTCGGCGACGCCAGGCGTGCTCAGGAAAAACGTCAGTGTCACGGCATAAGTCAGGCATGACATCGCCGCGCCGAGAGCGGAGGCCGTCTTGTTGAAAGCACCGATAATCAGCGCAGCGGCCGTCGCGAGCTCGACGGTGCCTATAAAATAGCTTCCACCCTGCACCCCAAAAACGGCCGGAATCCAGCTCATGATCGGACTGTTCTTCATCAATGGCGCGATGCCCATCGCTTCATAGCTCGTGAATTTCATGCAACCGAACCAGAGAAAGATGACCACCAGCGCCCAGCGCAGCAACGCGAGAGACCCGCGAGAGCCGGTCGTCTTTTCAGCTATGTGTAATGTCGAAAACATGGTGCCTCGCTTTCATCATGGCGCATGACCTGCCTTCATGCTTAGACAGGCGTGATATATGCGCTGCGCATACACTATACGCCGTCAATGAATGAGGCAACCCTTTGAACGTACTCTCGGACCGGCTCGTCAATCTGTTCGGCGCCCTCGCAGTGGGCATCACCGATCGAATTAAGAAGGCGGCATTCGACCCGACGATACCCGGCGGTGGCGAAACCACCGCGGCGATCGTCGTCATCGGTCACGCGACCGGTCTTTCGATCGACGAATTAGGACGGGTGCTAGGCTTGTCCCACGCGGGGACGGTGCGGCTTGTCGATCGATTGGTTGCAGCCGGGTTCGCCGTTCGATCCAAAGCGCTACGGGACCGTCGTGCAGTAGCGCTGATGCTCACTGAGGCAGGCGAGACTCGCCTATCTGCGATCCTGCAACGAAGAAACGAGACTTTATCCGAAATCCTTAGCCATGTCTCGAATGCTGACCGCCTCGTGCTGGAACGTATTGCCGAGACAATACTTGCGCAGATGTCTGACGACGCTGTCTCGGCGCTGACGATATGCCGGCTCTGCGACGAGAGGCGATGCTACAACTGTCCGATGGATGCCTTTGGAATGCTGGAGTCGTCGACGCATAGAGTCGACCCATAAGTGCGCGCAGAGACGCTTAGCGTATATCTGTGCCCGTTCTATGTCCTGACCCCATATTGGTCGCCCGCGGCGACCAGCGGATCCTCAACGGCGGTGTCGGCAATGCGCGACACGTCGGGTCGTGCCCGCACGAGCGTGGCCCAACCCACCGCCTCGTCGATCGCATCGATAGGGTCGCTTCCTTCCTCCACGGCATTGGCAAGGGCGTCGATGGTGCCCCGGAACAGACGCATGAGGCGACCCACCTGGGCCGGCGTGCTTGCGTAACGCCGCTCCTGCCTGTTCCTGGCACGACGAAAGAGGCTCCCGATGAGCTTGTCGGCCATGTCGAGAGCGGCATCGATCAGCCGACCCTCGAGGTCGTCTATGGCCGCCACCAGGATCGCGTGGCGACGATCTTGCGCGTAGCGCTCGATCATATAGGCGGGTGAAGCACGCCCCTCTCGGACGAACCGGCGCTGGCGATCCGGATGAACCGTATCGCCTATGGCGGTCGGCAGCTTCAGGGCACGCACGGCACGCAGCCGGTCCAGGACGCCCCGCAGATTATCTGATTTCGCGACGATCGGGATGGTTTTCAGCCAAGTGAGTACAACCATGCCGCTCACCTCATCCACTTCGAGCAGCGCATCGAGCGCTGCCAGCTGCTCGCCGCCGAGGCTCTGCGTCATCTCGGCGGCGGCGCGCTTCCGGGCACGCGCTCTGCCGGCGATGCCGGCGCGCTCGATCGTCGAGACCGCCGGCAGTAGGATGCTAGCCTTTCGCAGGGCACCTACAATCCCACGTGCGATCACCATGCCGTTGTCGGTTGACCAGGCTGCCTGGGTTGCCGCCTCGATCAGAAACGGCACGTCAGATCGGATTGGGCCGCGCAGATTGAGCGCAGCGGCAAGCTGGCGGGCGTGATCGGTCATCGTCTGCTCGCGCGTGGCGTAGTCCGCAAGTGAACCGGGAGCAAGGTTCAGCTGAGCGGCAAGGTAGGCCACGAGTTCGCGCGGTATACCTCCGCCTTGCTGAAGATGTTGTGCGAGCGAGGTGCCGGGATACCGCATGACGGCGAGTTGCAGCGCGACCCCGAGCCGATTGCGGGGATGTCGTCGCAGGCGGATCATGTCGAGGTCGGTGCGATCGAGCGTGTAGAGCCGGGCGAGCTCATCGTCGTTGCTGGGAATGCCAATCAGCTGCTCGCGTTCAAGGTCGGTCAGCAGCGTGTGTTTGCGCATCAGTTCGTCCAACCGTCCAGAAAAGGTATGTTGAGGTTGTAGACGGTCGCGAGTAAAGGGACATGGTTGTTGGACGGGTTAAGCCATTTCGCCACGCCGCTCGGCTGACTGTCCACAGAACGGACGTTTGAGGGACTACCATAATGCCCGACATTCTGGGCTACGCCCGCGTCAGTACCGGTGATCAGGATGTCGCGGGGCAGGAGATGCGACTGAACAAGGCCGGCGCGATCCGCACCTTCACCGACGTCATGTCCGGCAAGAGCATGGAGCGGCCCGGCCTGGCCGAACTGATCGCCTTCGCGCGCGACGGCGATACACTGGCCGTTGTCCGCCTCGATCGGCTCGGCCGTTCGCTGGGCGAGCTGCTCTCGACTGTGAAGATGCTCAAGGAGCGCGGCATCGAGCTGCTCAGCCTGGAGGAGAAGATCGATACCACGTCCGCCGCTGGCGAGCTTGTCTTCCACGTGTTCGGCGCCATTGCGCATTTCGAGAGAAGGCTAATCTCCGAACGCACCAAGGATGGCGTCGCCGCGGCACGCGCCAAGGGAAAGCTGCCCGGACGGCAGCCACTGGACCAGGGCAAAGTCAGCGCAGCTCTCAAACTGGTTGAGGCGAATGTATCTCCTGCCGAGGCGGCACGGCAGCTGGGCATCGGACGTTCGACCGTTTATCGCGAGATGCGTCGGTCAGGCGTGGCACGTCCCGTAACGGCGTGACTGCTTGCTGGCAGGAAGCCGCCCGGTCGCTCAGGAGCGCCGGGCCGACGTAAAAGGACTTTCGTTCCTGAAGCCGCCAGAGGGTCTCCGGCAGATCACAAGCCTCTCGTGAGGCGAACACAGGCCACACGTAGACCTGTGACTTCGCGTGCTTTCGCGCGCTTAAGCTGGAAGGCTGAACTGTTCGGACACGACCGTCTCTAGACGTCTGCTGTGGCTAATATTGTCACAAGCGAAATGGAAGCGAAGACAGGCAGGCAAGACGCCGTGCCGCTCAAACTTGTTTGAACCTCAAGTAAGCTGTAGTGCCTTCCCCTTCGACGCTTTCTAAATAGAAATGACCGCCAGAGCTGCGCATGAGATCCGATGCTAAGCTCAGTCCAAGTCCCGTCCCTGCGCCATCCGGTTTGGTTGTAAAGTAGGGTTCCATCACGCTCTTTAGTAGATCCGGAGGTATGCCGGTCCCCGTATCGTGCACCCCTATCAGAACATAATGTTCTAAACAGCCACTGTCTGCATGAATGTCCTTCAGCTCAACATTGATAACGATGCGGCCGCCGTTCGGCATCGCGTCGCGGCTGTTTGTAACAAGATTGATAATGACTGTTTCTAGCTCATGGCGGTCTACCATCACGAATGCAGTATCACAGCCGGTTATCGAGAGTTCGACGTTGTTCCCCACAAAGCGGGTGATCGACGGCGCAAGCTCAATTAAACATTTTACGACGTCAACTCGCGCCAGTTCACGCCCTCTCTTGTGAATGAAGGAGAGAAGACGACCCGTTATAGCCGTACCACGATCTATAGTTCGTTGTGCTTCGGAAATAATGTCGGAGCACTCACTGCTGGGCATGCGCTTCTGAAGCAAGTGCAGACATCCAGAAAGGGCAGTCAGAACGTTGGCAAGATCGTGCGCTATACCGCCTGATAGGGCGCCCAGAGCCTCGATCCTTTGGGTGTGACGCAGTCTATCTTCGAGCGCTCGAACGTTGGTGATGTCACGAGCACTCCCCAAAACACCGATCAGACCCCCGTCGGAGCCGTAAACTGGCGAGTATACCGCGTCGAATCTGACCGTCCCGCCCTGAGTTTCTTCGTGGGGCTGGCGGCGGTGCACCTCACCCGTTTTAAAAACCTCAGCCAACGTGCCGTCGTCAAACAGACCTGTTCCACTTGCCGCAACGTCAATCGGATGCTTCCCGAGGGCTTGATCATAGCTAACAGTAACGTACTTCATTGCCGCTGAATTTACAGATTCGAGTACAAGTCGTCCATCGGCATCGGGCCGGACGAAGAACAAGCAATCCGTCGACTGATTGAACATATGTTCGAAAAAGAAAGCACGTGAGCGGCATGCGAGAATGTCGGGCTCAGTGCTACTGCACGGCGGATTTGCCATATTTCCCCCTCATGTCTGCAAGTGAAGATCGGTTCTCGGGATTTCCGCCAGTCGTGCCCGAATGTCATTTGGCAGATCGGTCTACCTATCCCCGTGACCTATTCCGCTCTGGCATTCCCCCATACCGTCCATTACGTTCGACGCCCCGAATCAGCAACAGAAGCTCTGTCGTAGCAATATTCGCAGGTTTGATGCCATATGTCGACACTCAGAGATCTGTTCGTAGACCCACGCGGGCCGGTCTCCGTTCACCATGACTGGAGCGGATTTTCAGTAGAATGGACGAATGTGTCTAACACTGGACCCTACGAATTTAGCCGTAGTGGCCCAACATTCTATTTAGCCCTGCATGGGAGCACCTCAAGGTTTGTGACACGGACAGCGGTAAGCTGAACAGGTAGCGAACAGGGCGGCTCAGGCCACCTTGGCTCCGGGTCCGCCGGCGATGTTGAGTGCGCGGTAGCCGTCTTGATCGAGCTCGGCAGCGGCGTTTTGCCAGAGGTAATCGCCGGTCAGGCTGATGTGTCGCCAGCCTAGCGGGGCTACATGGGCGAGCAGCTCGTCGGGCGCGGGCTCGCCGCTGGCGCGCAGATGCTCGACGGCGCGGCCCATGTAAAGCGTGTTCCAGTACACGATCGCGGCGGTGACCAGCGTCAGCCCGGACGCTTTCAGCGCCTGGTTCTCGAACTGCGGATCGCGCAGGCGGCCCTGTTTGTGGACGAACACGGCTTGGGCGAGCGTGTGACGCGCCTCGCCCTTGTTGAGCCCAGCCTGACACTGCTGGCGGAGCGCCCTGGATTCTAGCCAGTCGAGCGTGAACAGGGTGCGCTCGATCCGGCCCAGCTCCTGGAGCGCGAAGTCGAGCCGGTTCTGGCGACGGTACGCGGCCAGCTTCTTCAGCATGACCGACGGTAGCACCACGCCGGCCTTCACGGACGCGGCGAGCCGGACGATCTCGTCCCAGCTTTCGCGGATGGCAGCGATGTTGAACGGGCGCCCGATCAGCTTCGCGAGCGCCTCGGGGCGGGCCGTGCCCGGGAACAGGCCGAGCCGGCGATCGGCTAGATCGCGCAGGCGGGGCACGAACCGGAAGCCGAGTAGGTGCGCGAGCGCGAACACGTGGTCGGACGCGCCGCCCGTATCGGCATAGTGGGTCGCGGGTTCGATGCCGCAGCCGTGCGCGACCAGCCCGTCCAGCACATAGGGCGCCTCCGCCGCGGTCGCCGAGATCAGCCGGACATGGTAGGGCGCGTAGGTATCGGCGACATGGGCGTAGATCTTCTGCCCCGGCTCCCGGTCGTAGCGCGCGTTGGTGCTGCCGGCCGCGCCCCGCCTGCCCGAGCGGAAGAACTGCCCGTCCGAGCTCGACGCGGTGCCGTCGCCCCACACGCGCGTGAGCGGCAGCGCGGCTTGCGCGTCCACCAGATGGCGCAGCCCTGCCGCGTAATTCTCTTCCGATACGTACCAGCCATGCGTCCAGGCGAGCTGGGCGTAGGTGACGCCCTGGCTGGCGTTGGCCATGCGCTCGATGCCGAGGTTCGTCGCGTCTGCCAGGATCGCGGCGAGCACGGCCTGCGGGTTGGAGTGGGCGCGGCCCGAGCGCAGTTCCGGAAATGCGCACAGGAACCCGGTGCGGGCTTCCACCTCGGCGAGCAGCTCGGTGATGCGCACGCGGGGCATGAGCCGGTCGACGGCCGCGTCCAGCCTGTCGGCCGCAGCGGGCGTTACGGCCGCGAGCGGGCTGACCCTGAGGTTACCGCCCCGCAGCTCCACGCCGTCGAGCGTGCCGCGCTTCAGCGAGCCTGCGAACCGGCGCAACCGCCAGTCGAGCAGCCTGGCGCGCCCCTCCAAGTAGCGGCCGACGTCGGTGTCGAACGGCAGCGTGAGCGCGATCTCGGCCGCTTTGCCGGGCGGGAGCATATAGCTGTCGAAGCGCAGGTGTTCGCGCGTACCCTCCACCCACAGGTCGCCCGATTGGAGCCGCTCGCGCACGGTCGCGACCGTGGCGGTTTCGTAGCGACGGCGGTCGATGACGCCGCCCTCGGTGATCGCCGCCTTCCATTTTCTGGAAAACGGCATGGGCGCATCGGCCGGTACGTCTCGCCGCCCGGTCGCGTTCAGCGCGCGCACGACCTTGATCGCGCCGAGCACGCCGTCGCGCGAGCCTGCCGCCTTGAACCGGAACGCGTCAAAAAACGCGGGCGCGTAGCGCCGCATCGTCATGTAGCGCCCCGCCGCGCGGATCAGCGGCTCGTCGCGAGTCAGGTCGGCGATCGCGGTCGCCTCGCTCTCGGCGTCCAGAAGCCTCGTCCAGCCCACCCCGTCGTCGAGCGCCGCCCAGACGTCCAACCCGTCCTCGCGCGCGACCCGGAGTGCGCCGACCGTGGCGCCCAGCAGCCGCATGAGCCGGTTCACGTCGCGTGTGGTCGCCTCGATGCCGCGCTTCTGCGCGGCCCTGGCCCTGGCGAACAGGAGGCCGGTCTGCTTGCCGAACATCTCGATCGCGGCGTCCGCGAGCCGCGCTTCCAGGTCGATGACGGCTGCGGCGAGTGTCGCGCGCCTTCTGCGGAGCGAGTAGTCGGACAGGAGGAACGCGGGCGCGACGTGGCCTTCGCGCACGAGCTGCTCGAAGCGGTGCTCGTGGATGCGGCCGGCCATGCCCGGGTCGAGCCCGAGCCGGCGCACGTGCGCGAGCCGGGCGAGAATGCCGGCGAGATTGCGCGCGGTCGGGCTGTCCGACGTGTCGCGCAGCCACGCGAGCGGCGTCGTGCTGCGATCCTGGTCCACGATCAGCAACGCATCCAGCCCCGTCACCTGCTCCGGAGCAAGCGCATCGACCAGCGTGTCGGCCGCGAGGCGGCGCGCCATGGCGCGCCCCGCCACCCCGATCCGCTCGATACGGGCGGGCGCGGGCAGAACGATCCGGGCAGCACGCAAATGGCCCAGCACTGCCGCGGCGATCGGCTTGCCCCGTTCGGTCGCTTCCGCCGCGCGGGTGGCTGCGCCGAGCGCGCCGGGGACGTCGGCCGCCTCGAACGCGCGCAGGCGCAAACGCTCCATCGCCTCCCAGGCGTGTTCGAGCCGGGTCTGGGCGCGATGCGCGTAGCCCTCGAACGCTGTGGGCGCGATGTCGAGTTGCGCGGCCAGGTGCCGGATCAGAAAATCGGGGACGACATCGTCGTGGCGTATGCCGAAGCCGGGATGACGCAGCAGGGCGAGGTGCAGCGCGAAGCCGAGCCGGTTGGCGTCGCCGCGCTTCGCTTCGATCAGTGGCCGGTCCTCATCGGCAACCGTGTAATGCTTGGCGAGCGAGGCATGGTCGAGGGGCACGCCGAACAACGCGCGGCGTTCGTCGCCCGTTAACAGATCGCGTCTGGCCATCGATCACCCCCTGTCCGGGAGCGTATAGTTTATGGCCGACACGTGCGAGGTGTCGCGTAACTCTCAAGTTTCGCGACAGCGGCCCTGACCGGTCACGCCACGAGGGCGGACGCTGTCGCAAATGTCTGTTGCTAATCAGCCGTGTTCCAATGCACATCTGCGACATGCTCCTCGGCTATGCGCGCGTATCTACCGACGATCAGGATCTCACGCTTCAAAAGACGGCACTGAAGGCGGCCGGATGCCGGCGGACATTCGAGGAGAAGGTGTCCGGCGCCAAGCGCGCCCGACCGGAACTCGACCGGATGCTGGAGCAGCTGCGCGACGACGACGTGGTTGTGGTCACCCGGCTCGATCGCCTAGCGCGTTCGACGCGCGACCTGCTCGACATCGCCGAGAAGCTGAACGAGGCGGGAGCGGGGCTGCGCTCGCTCGCCGAGCCCTGGGCCGACACGACCACGCCTGCGGGACGCATGGTGCTCACCGTGTTCGCCGGCATCGCGGAGTTCGAGCGCGAGCTGATCCACCAGCGTACCAGTTCCGGCCGCGCGGCAGCCATGGCGCGCGGCGTGAAGTTCGGGCGTAAGCCCAAGCTCACTCCGGACCAGATCGCGCTCGGACAGCGTCTCGTCGGCGAAGGCACATCGGTGCGCGAAGCGGCGAAGCTGCTGAAGTGTCATCATGCCACGCTCTATCGGGCGCTCAACCATCCGGCGCAGATGCCCGTACATCGCTCGACACGTTGATTGAGGAGTAGGATTTCGCCATGATCTTCGCGCTTCTACTAGCGGCAAGTTCGCCGAATTCCGCGCTGGAGGCGGAGCGGGCCTACTCGGAAGCTGTACTTGCCAGTGGCCGTCAGGCAGCGGCACGCAGTTTCGGTCCACAAAGCGACCCCTGGCCAATACAACATGCGCCCGAAACCGCGCGCTCTCCATCTGTGGCCAGCATGTTGCAAGCAGCCGAGAGTAGCCGAAGGTGGTGGCTCACAATGATGAGTGTCGAGAGCCATGCCGAGCGCAGACCCGAACTTGTCTTTCCGTCCTGTGATCCGAGCGGGTCGGCAGTTGTTATCGGCGGGCTGTACGATGGCGGAAATCGAGTTGGATCATATAAGACGCTTTGGCGGAACAGTGCTGAGGGGTGGCGCTGGGAAATCGACGACTATCGTCGGGATGGATCGAAGGCATTAGCGGCAGAAAGTTTACAAGCGATCGAACCTGAGTGCTCGGCAAAACTCACCAATGAACAGCTCCAAATCCAAGCCGTTAGCGATGCGAAAGAGATCGCGTCTGTTTTGCGACAGGAGCAGGCCGGCAAACAGGTCGACTGGTTGGCTGTTCCAAGACGAAGCGTGGCCGAAGACGTTATCTTTGTCGGCAACGATGGCCGACGCATCCGCAGGCTCCCCGCCAAGCTGCCCATTCGGCGCATAGCGGGTGCGTTATCGTCCGGAAGCAGTTACGATGAAACGCTACGGTGGAGTAGCCGCGTCCTGGACGGGTCTGCACAAGCCCATAGCTTTCAGATCACCCAGTGGCGCGGTCCCAAGAATGGATGGCAGATCGTCTACTACGAGCTCCGCGGGTGAAACATCACGAGAGGTGATCCGGTAACTTCCAACTCGTCCAACCTCACAAACCCACGAAACTTAATATACTTTGCGGCAACGCTCAGGCTTTTGTTGACCATTTGTTCCGACTGCCGCTGTCCATATGACAAACCTTGAGGTGCCCCCTGCATGACATGAGTATCGCGGACGGAGAGATACAGATCGACGGTGGTGAGCATAGCACTCAGACTACTCTGCAAGACACTTTGACACTGCTCCCTCCGCATAGAGATGCCAAGGGCTGGTGCGATCCAGTAGGCAGTAAAAGCACATATACTGCTCTTTACTTTGACCCTGTTCTCATCGGCGAGGCCCTTGAGCAGTATCGGGGTGCTGAAATCGAGCCTGTTCTGTATGGTCGCGATCCTGCCCTGGTTGGAACAATGAAGAAGATAAGCGATGTGGCGAGGTCGGGTGGCGATCAGCTATACGCCGACCAGCTTTGCATTCTGGCAGCGATCGAGGCACTCGGCTTACGCAGCATTCTCAAGCCGATAAAGGGTGGCTTGTCGGCCAAGCAGTTGGCTTGCGCCAAAGACTTTCTGCACGAACATCAGGCGAGACCGATCTCTCTCGCGGAGCTAGCAGCCCACGTCGGCTTAAGTAGGCATCACCTGACTCGAGCGTTCACCACTTCCACCGGGAAGCCGCCCTTCCGCTACCTTGCAGAGCTTAGAGTAGAACGCGCAATCGGACTCCTGGTCAACAGTGATCAGTCGATCGCAGCAGTCGCGAAGGCATGCGGGTTCGGCGACGACGGCAACATGCGAAGAGTTATGCAGCAGTTGCTTGGTGTGGGGCCTCGGCAGGTCCGTCAGACTAGGTAGGGAGTTCGGCAGCTTTTCCGCGCGCGTTGAAGAGCTCCCTCTGAGCTGTGCAACCGCGCGGCTATGACGCTGAGGTTGAACCAACGGTCGATCTTGGACGGAGCCGGGGACCGTCTGAACGGGGATGGTGAGGGTGGGAGCTGCCATACTGCCATACTAACACGCTGGTAGATCAAACCTGGCCTTAGCGTTGTTTAGCGGGAAACAAACGCTCTGCCCTCAACATCGGCGCTTGCTTCACCGCAAGCGCGCCGCCTAACATCAACCCCAGACGAGGCCCCCACTCCGCTAATTTACGCCGCGAGTTGTGCCGAATGTTCTGACGACGGACAGTACGCTCAGAAAGAGATTCTGCGATGACGCCGTCCGCATGGCATCATGCGGCCTCAGAAGAGTAGCCGACTTCAAGTCGCTGTGGCGTGCACGTCGATAGGTTTCGCTGGCACTCAACACTTGCGATTGCCGTCTCTAATGCCGGCAACCGGGCTTGAGCGCTGGCAGGAGGTTAGAAGTCGGGCACCCGTGACATGTAGGCGCCCAATTTCCAATTGGCTACTCTGAACAGCTGCTACGCTTGAGACTCCATTCTACATACCGTTCGAGAGATTGGTGTCGGGATCGTTGGTCCGCATATCCTCGGCCTTCTTGTCCCCCAGCTCGCGCGCCGCGTCGGCGCGATTTTCCAGGCGATCCTCCGAAGCTTCTGTCGGCGCGTTGTCGGCCGCATTTTCGAGGTTGTCCGCGACGCGCTCGGCGTTCGCCTCGATGTTGTCGGCAGCCTGTTCGCGCGGACTGCTGTTGCAAGCCGCCAGCGACATCAGCGCAACCGCGGCCGTGCCCGCCAAAATTCTCTTCATCGCTCGTCTCCCGTGGTTGACCCTCAAAAAACAATCGCCCGCCTGACTTCATTTCGTCTCGGCGTTGACGTCGGCGTGCCGATCCTGCAATTGCCCGCCCCGTCAGTCTCTAGTCAGAAAGACTGGCGCGCAACATCCATGCATTCTGCTCATGAACGCCGATCCGCGCTACCAGCATGTCGTGGCTGAACAAATCTCCGGCCTCGTCCGCCAGTTGGGCGAATTCACTCATTCGCCGCGCGACCTTCTCGTTGTCGTCGACAAGTTCGGCGATCATCTCGCGCGTCGGCTTATGGGGCGCATCATTGTCGATGACCGTCAGCTCGCGGAATGAGGCGTTACCCGTTGGGGCAAGTTTGCCCAAGGCCCTGATGCGCTCCGCGATCGCGTCGGCAGCTTCGTGGAGTTCCTGATACTGCGCCTCGGTCATGTTGTGCAGACCGTAAAAGCTGGCCCCCTGAACGTTCCAATGGACCCCGAGGGTCTTGGCATACAGGGTGTAGCTGTCGGCAGTCGCCTTGGTCAGTGCTTCGGCCACCTGATCGCGAGCGCTGCTCTCGACGCTGGTGTTCACCGCTGTGCCATCGCTTTCGACGCGTTCGGCGCCTTTCGAACCCTTCTCCGACTTCGCCATGGATCTACTCCCTCGATCAGTTAACTACTGCCGATACGCGGCGGGACAATCGTCCCGCCGCCTCGATCACTTCTTTTTGGGCGCGCGCTTCGGTGCGGCAGCGGCTGCGGTATCCTCGTCCTCGTCGGGGCTGTCCACGCCCGCCTCGGTCAGCGCCTCACCCAGGGCCTTCAGCTTGTCCTGCGACTTATCGGCCTTCTCGGCGATCTTCGTCGTAGCAGTGCCGAGGCGGTGAACAAGCGCATGGACCCGATCGGCGTCCGGCTCGGACTTCTCGAGCTGCTTCCGTAACGACGTCAGATCACGCAAGATGCCCTTCGCACCCGGAACATCGACGTCTGCCAGCGCGGCTTCCCAATCCTCGATCATATCAACACCCTTGGCGGGCTTGGTATCTTCGAGACCGCGATTGATCGCATTCATCGTCCCTGCGAACTTCACTGCCATGTTATTTATCCTCTTAAAACTTGACTGTCCGCGACGGTGCGGGAGCCATCAGGCCTGGGTCTGTGTCGGACTATCGCTCGGCGCGTCGCCCGGAGCTCCGGGCTCCTCTACCGGCTGCTGATCGGGAACTTCCGGATCATCGATTGACGGCGCATCGGGATTATCCGGCCCGGGCAAGCTGTCTCGCTGATTGTCGGGCCGGGGTGCGCCATCGGGATCATGGACCGGATCGGGAGCGTAGGGATCGGGAGGAAGGGTACCCATCCATCAGAGTGTCCTTTCAAGATTACTTGCTGTTGACGTCATAGCCCGCTGTCGGCGTCGTCACCGGGTCCACCAGGCGATCCAGCTTGGCGACCGAGATGGGTCCGGGTGACCGGACATCGTCGGCGTGCGAGAACAGCCAGCGACCGACCAGACCGGCGAGCACGGCACCGACCAGCGGCGCGACCCAGAACGCCCACAACTGAGCGAGAGCGGTGCCCCCGACCACTAAGGCAGGACCGGTACTGCGCGCAGGATTAACCGACGTGTTGGTCACCGGGATCGAGAGGAGGTGGATCAGGGTCAGTGCCAGACCGATCGCCAGAGGCGCGAATGCCGCTGGCGACCGTTCATCGGTCGCGCCCAGGATGACCATCAGGAAGGCTGCCGTCAGCACCGTCTCGACGACCAGCGCAATGACCAACGGATATCCCTTGGGCGATGCGTCGCCGTATCCGTTCGTCGCAAATCCTCCGAGATCGAAACCGGGCATGCTGCGGGCGATCATGAGAAGGAGCAGCGAAGCGACGATCGCGCCGACGAGTTGGGCCGCCACGTAAGCGGGAATCTCCCGCGCCGGGAAGCGGCCTGCGGCGGTCAGGCCGACCGTCACCGCAGGATTGAAATGCCCCCCGGAGATCGCGCCAATGGCGAACGCCATGGTGAACACGGTCAGGCCGAAAGCCAGCGCAACCCCCAGAACGCCGACACCGCCCTCTCCGGTCGCGAGCACGGCGGTGCCGCACCCACCGAGCACGAGCCAGAATGTGCCGAACGCCTCCGCCGTCATGCGCTTGGACATGCGCGCGCGTGGAGGGTGCACGACCGCGTCAGTCATATGCGGACCTCGGCGAAGCGCGTTAGCGAGGTGTCAGGCCTAGGCATCCAGTCGTTCATTGGTGACGATCCCCGTTCTATGTAAAATGCCTATGCACGGCAGGATGCATAACCAGAGTGTAAGCGGCGGGTTCCGTTCAGGCACGAAAGAACCGCTCGCGCACGGACTCTAGAGATGACGATGGCTTGGCTGCGTTGGCCTCAAATAATTCAGCCCGGCCTCGCGCGTGCGGACCGGGCTGAAAAGTCACGTCGGCAACGCGTATCGGCGTCGCTAAGGTTCTGGTGTTAGCGTTCCATGCTATGCTTCAGGTCGCGCATCTGATCGTGGCCTTCCTGCACCGACTGGTTGGCCTTGGCGATTGCCGCCCGCACCTCCGGCGACAGATCCTCCTTCGCCAACGCATCGTCGAACTTCGCCTTGATATGGTCTTCGCCCCGCTCGACCTCGTCGATGATCGCCTTGTCGTCCTGCCCCGTGACCTTGGCCTTGAGGTCGAGGAACATGCGGTGGGCTCCGGCAAGCACGGTCCCGTCATCTTCGGGATCGCCGCCCAAACGGCGGACTTCCGCCTGAAGGTCGCTCACGACCTCGCGGCGTTCACGAGCACGATCCGAGAACACGCTGCCGTAGCGAGGATTTTCGATATCGCCCGCGGCTTCAGTATAGCCATCCACGCTGTCGAGGGTGGTGGCGATCAGGCTGTTGAGGACGCTGATATCATTGTCACGGTCTGCCATTGGGTACTCCTTCGTTGGTGAGAGGTGCGAACGCTCGGGTTCGTTCGATGTTACCTGTGCCGAGAGTTTTAAGCCGTTGCTGCGCCGAGTGCTTGCGCCCCGACCGATTTTATAGGCGGCGACTGCGCCGACGATGGCCACCGCCGCCTTGCCGGGCTTGCCGTTGCGCAGCAGGAGCAGCCCCGCGGCACACAACGCACCCTCGACCCAGGCCGGGCCGTTGGTCGGGGGAGCGCGTGTCCCGACCTTGTCGGGCGCCCTCGCCCGTCGATCGTCACCTGACGGGTCTGGCGTTCGCCCGTGCGGCGAATCGCTGAGAGGAGAGGTGGATGGCTGCGCCTCCGCCCCCTCGACCTGACGTTCGAGCTCGGCATTCAACTCGGCGCCCAGCAGAAAGACGAACGCCGACAGCCACAGCCAGGTGAGCATCACAATCACCGCGCTCAGCGAACCATAGGTCGCGCCATAGTTGCCGAAATTCGACACATAGACGCCGAAGCCGGCGGTCCCGCCCAGCCAAAGCATTGTGGCGGCCAGCGATCCCGGCGATAGCCAGACCCATGACGGTTTGCGGCGATCCGGTCCGAAGCGATACAGGATCGCGGCAGCCGTCACGACGAATGCTCCCAGAAGGGCGTAACCTGCGACCCTGATGAGTGTGAGAAGAACGTCCGAAGCGCGCGGAACCAGGCTTTCGAGAAATCCGAGAAGCGTTGTCGATGCGATCGCCAGGAAGATCAGGAACACACCGCCGGCGACCAGCGCGAAATACAGGAGGTTGACGCGGAAGAACCCGCGCCGCTCGGTCTCGCCATAAGCGACGTTGAGCGCTGTCACGATCGCCGACGCGCCTTTGGTGGCGCCATAAAAGGCGAGCGCGATCGCGATGATCAGGCCGAGACCCTGCTTGCCCTTCGAGGTCTCGACGACGGTCACGAGTTGTTCGGTGATGATGGTGGCCGCCTCGCGCGGCACTGCGGCGAACACGTGCTCGACGTTACTGCGAACCGTCTCGGGCTCGGCGAAGAGACCGTAGCTGAGGACAACCGCGCCGAGCAGCGGGACGATCGCGGCGAATGCATAGAAGGCGATACCGGCGGCGATGAGGCCGATATTGTCCTTGCCGGTCTCTTCCCAGGTTCGGCGGAGCACGGCCAGCCAGCCTTCGGTCGGGATCGCGAACGGCGACCGCGCTCCAGCACCGGCCTTGTCGTTCCCGATCGTCATGCCGCGCCTGCCGATAATCGAGGGTTAAGCCGCCGCAATGTCTCAGCGGAGCGGTGGAGAGCTTTGCACTCCTCTTCGTCGAGATCGAGCTCGATGATCCGCTCGATCCCGTTCTTGCCGACCACGCACGGTGTGCCGAGGCACACGTCGGTCAGACCATATTCACCATCAAGGACCGTGGAGACCGCGAGAACCGCGTGCTCATTGCGCAGTACGGCTTCGCAGATCCGCTGGACGCACAGGCCGATGGCATATTCGGTATGCCCCTTGCGACGAACGACCTCGGGTGCCGCGCGACGAACGCGCTCGAGCATCCGATCAAGGTCCCGTGCCTCTCCGCTGTCCGAGTGTCGGAGGAGAGGCACGCCGGCGATGCGTGCACCGCTCCATACGGCGACTTCGGAATCCCCATGTTCGCCGATGATATAGGCATCGACCCCGCGCGGCTCGATATCGAATGCTTCGGCGAGCATCCCGCGCAATCTGGCGGTATCGACCAATGTCCCCGTCCCGACGACCTGGCCTGTCGGGAGCCCCGATTCCTCGAGCGCGACCTGGACGAGCAGGTCGACCGGGTTGGTTGCCATGACGATCACGCCGTCGAACCCCTCCTTCTTGAGTTTGCCGACGATCTCACGCACGATCGGTGCGTTGGCGTCGAGGAGATCGAGCCGCGAGGTGTCGCTGCCGCCTGTGGCCTTTCCGGCAGCGATGACCACTACGGAGCTGGATGCGGCGTCAGCGTAGCTGCCGTTGATGACGTTGATGGGAGACTTCATCGGGACCGCGACCGCGTGTTCGAGGTCCATGACCTCGCCTTCGGTCCTTTCGCGGTCTCGGCCGACCAGCACGAGTTCGCGGATGAAGCTGCTCTGGATGAGCGCGTAGGCGCTCGCCATCCCGACCCGCCCGCAGCCGATGATGCAGACCCGGTTATCGTGCGTTGCGGAGGCGGAATGATCGTTCATTGTGAGGGGTTTCGTTTCATCGAATAAAGGCGGGTGCAGGGAGCGGGACCACGCGAGCCGTCAGTGCAGCGGCGCGCGACGGTGGACGATGAGCTGCTTGAGGCCGAAAACGATCACACCCGCGACCAGTACGAAGCCGGCGTCGACCGCCAATCGCGCCCCGCTGGCGGCCGCCAAATCAAGGCGCCCCATCGCCAGGGCTATGCCCGCCACCGACGCTGCTTCGATCAGCCGCATGGCGACCAGCGCGCCCGCGATCACGCTTCGGCGGTATGAGGCCTGGATGAGTACGCCGGCAAAAGCCCCGGCAAGCGCGATCGTCAACAGCTCCGCCGAAGGATGGATCGTATGCTTGAGGACGTCGCCCTCGAGGAAGGCTGACGATTGGACGCCGCCGAAGTTGGAAAGCAGTAGCCATGTCGCCCCTGCGGCAGCCGCCAGAACCGCGTAGCCAGTGAGCGTCGCCAGCATGCCGGCACGGGCTACTTCGGCCCGTTTCAGCACGATGCCCAACGGCAGTTTCGCCAGGGGCTCGAATCCGGGAGCGATGATCGCGGACGCGACATATGCCACTGCCGCGATCGCGGGCTCGGTGAACGCTCCGGCGGCGCCGATAACGCCGCCAAGCGCCATCAGAATCAGGAAATTTGCGGTGAGGCGTCCCTGATGCCGGAGACCGGTTTCGAGCTCCTCCCATATCGCCTCGTCGACGTCGGCGTCGATCTGCTTCTGGTTTTCGGGGTCGCTGATGCTCGCGACCTCCGCCGTTACGACCGTGAACGGCGTATCGCTGCCGATCGTCGCCACGGCGCGCATCACATCGTCGGTTGCACGATTGAGGGCGTGGACGGTCACCACGTCGCCGACGGGTTTGATCGAAGCGCCGTGCTGCCACGTCAGCCCGACTACCCCTTCGAGCTGGTTCAGCGCGGCGATCAGCTGCTCGCCGCGGTTCGAGGGCACGGTAATGTCGATGACACGATGCACGATTATTCCTTGGCCGGATAAGGGTGATTTTCAACGCGACATCGCAGGCGTTGCGCTCTTGAATCGTATGCGTCCGCAAGGCGTCGGTGGGCGATGACTGCCTCGACGCTCCGGCTAAGGCGCGCTGCCCGCTTTTCCGCGTGCGCACGGCTTTCGCAGTAGCCAAGCTCGCGCTCGATCGCGGCAGCTTCGCAATCATCGGGTGTTTCCATATCGCGCCATTCCGGTGTCAAAACCTAGGGGTAAAAAGGGGCCCGGGAGCGCGTGCCCCCGGGCCCCGATCAAGTTGCTACGCGCGACCTCTCTGGGCCTTCAGGTACAGTCCCGGGCGATCGACCCGTGAACATCATTTGCCGCGAATGGCGTCTGCACGTTCTTCGGCCGCGCCAGCCTTCTGCTCGGCATCCCGACGGACCTTCTTGGCTCGTTCCTCGAGCGCATCGGCTTCCCGATCGGCCGTACTGCGTATCGCGTCCGCGCGGTCCTCGGCGGCATCGGCGTTCGCTTCGATGGCCGCGTTCGCGCTTTCTGCCGCACGATCCTGCGCCTCTCCCGCCGTTTCTGCAGGGCCGCTGACCAACGTATCTTCGCCGGAGACGACGCCGGCATTGGCGTCCGCCTGCTCTCCGGCGTTTTCGCGACGGCCGTCACAGCCCGCCAGCAGGATGCCGACAGCCAACAGCGATTTGCTCATCCAGCGGGTCATGCCTGCGTGTCCTGTTCGCGCGGAGCGATCGGCGACGCAGGGGCGACCGGTACGGTAGAGGGCGCAGCAGGCCGGTTCGCCTCATCCTCTGCCTTGCCCAGCAGCCTCTGAACGATCCTGCCGGCTTGATCGCGCCCGCCAAGGCCAAAAGCGAGTGCGAACGCCACCGCGATTGCCCCGAGAATGAGGCCGAACGCCAGATTGATGATGTCGTCCGCCAGACCCATGAAGCGCAAGCCGATAGCTGTGCCCAGGACGATGATCGCCACCTTTGTGAGCGAAGCGGTAAAGTCGGCACCGGCCCCGCCGCTTGCCTTAATCGTCGTCGAGATCAGGCGTGCGATTGCGACGGCTGCGGCGATGATGATCGCACCGAAGACCACCTGACCGAAGAGCGTCAGCACCTCCGCCATGATCCGCGAACCATAGGCGAAATTGAGCTGCCGGAACGCCTCCATCAGACCGAAGATGACAATGGCGATGAAGACGCCCGACCCGATCATCTTCGACGGGGTGAGCGTCGCACCCGCCTTGACGGATACCTGCTCGGCGCCGGTGACGCCGTCGTCGGGCGCATCGCTCCGGGGAAACAGGCCCAGGGAGTTAATCGCCTTGTCAACGCCGGTCGAGCCTAGGAAGGACGTGATCAGCTGCGAAGCGAATTTGCCGAGGTAGTAGGCAAGCGTGATGATGATGCCTGCCGCAATCACATGCGGAATGGCGTCGAGAATGATCCGCAGCATGGCAGTCGCCGGCTGCGAGATGGCGGCGATATTGAGTGTGTCGAGCGCCGCGATCGCCACCGGAATGATGATCAGCGCAAACACGACGCTACCGACCGCGCGCGGCAAGGCGCTCGGGTCGGCGGGCGGCGTGCTGCCGACGTGCGCCGACAATCGTTCGACATGGCTCGCGGTGATGACGGCTTCGACCGCCTTCTTCGCCACGCTTGCCAGGATATAACCGAGGAAAAGGATCAGACCGGCGCCGATGATCCGCGGGACGGCATTGCCGAAGCCGTTCAGCATGTCGGCAAGCGGACCCGTCGCGCTAGCGAGGCCGAGCGGCTGGGCTGCAAGGAAGAAGGCAACCAGCAGAACGACCCAGAACGCAGCATCCCCGACCTGCGCACCGATCGTCGACTTATCGCGTGGCGGATGGTTGGGTTGATTGGCGCGCCGCGCCAGCGGCGTCCGATTGATGAGGTTCGCGACGCCCCATTTGACGGCGCGTGCAACCAGCCATCCGATCAGAAGAATGACCAGCGCGCCGATAATGCGCGGCCCCCATTCCTGCGCGTACATCCAGACCTGGTTCGTAAAGTCGCGGGTCCCGTCGATCACGGTTCCCCCCGCATAGCGGACATCGTTCATATCAACCTCCCTGAACCCCGGCCGCTTCCGTCAACGCACCGCAAGATGCGGCCGCTTTCGTGACTTCCAGGGGTATTTTGACGTCGTTGACCTGAGCGCCCGCGCGGATCAGGTCATTGGCCGTCAGGCGCCCGGCCTGCGACTGACTCAAAGCTTGTGCGGCGCGACCGAGTTGTCGGAGCTGGCCCAGCGACAGGCGCGACTGCAGGCGATCTCCCATGCATCGCGCCGAACCTTCGCTTAGTCCGTACCCTCCAAGCCCGGTCGCTATTTGTGTCGAAGGGCTGGCACAGGAAGCGAGCAGAACAGCCCCGGCGACAGGCATCGCCGTGCCGCCTAGCGCTCTCCATGCCGATCGAACCATGCTGCTATCGCCCGGTTATGTATTCAACCGTTCATTAACGGTTTTTCACATGGCGCGTTCCCGCGGAGGTTTCTTTTGTCGAAATTGGTCGACGTGTAGGGCGGCGCGTTGAGCATGCAGCTAGAGAGGAGCTTTTCATTGGCTGACGATCCCGCAGATCGCGAGAACGGTGCGGCTCTTTCGAGCAGCAACCACCTTCTCGATCGGGTTCCTCCCGATGAGCGGGCGCGGATGGACGATCGCCTGGAGCCCGTGCTGCTGGAAGCCGGACAGGTATTGTACGAGCCCGGTCAACCGCTCACTCACGTCTTTCTGCCGCTGACCGGCATGATCTCGCTGGTCGCGGTCATGAGCGACGGTCGAACCGCTGAGGGAATGACGATCGGGCGTGAGGGAGCCGCAGGTTTGAGTGCGAGCGGCTATGTCGACGACGCTTTCAACCGCTATGTCGTTCAACTCCCCGGCAGCGGCTACCGGGTCAAAGCGGAAGATTTCGAAGATCTGGTGGACGAGAGCGTGGAGTTCTGTTCGGCCGTTACTCGCTGGCGCGAGGTCATGGTGCGAATGTCACTACAATCGGTTGCCTGTAACGCGCTTCATACCGTTCGCCAGCGCCTCGCGCGCTGGATCCTGACCACCCACGATCGGACCGAGACCGACAGGCTGCCCTTGAAGCAGGAATTCCTTGCCGAAATGCTCGGGGTCAAGCGAAACGCCGTCAACATCGTTGCCCGCGAATTTCTCTCGATCGGAGCGATAGAGTACAAACGCGGCAAGATCTCGGTGATCAATCCCGACCTACTGCGGGAGGAATCCTGCGAATGTTACGCACTCATCCGGGGTGAAATATCGAAACTGTTCACGCAGCCACCGAGCAGTGAGTGCGAAGACTGACATCTGGTGCGGCGATCGCGAGCATGGTCTTGGTTTGATATGGACGCGGTCAAGTCGCTAAGACGCTTGGAACCGATCATTTGTCCGCCGTCTGCCCGTCAAGCGCTCGAAGCGCGTTGTGAATCGCCGTTGCCGCTTTCGCCCCGTGACCTGTCGCCACGCTGATCTGATCGAGACCGGCCACGACATCGCCGGCAGCATAGCAACCGGGTAGATTGGTGCGCTGATCCTCGTCAGTGGCAATGCACCGGCAGTCACTCAATGCGACCCCCATATCGATGGCCAGCGCATTGTTGATGTCCGAGCCAAGCGCCGGATACACGGTGTCCACGACTACGGTGCCGGCACCGTCTTCCAAGGCGATTATGACATCATCTCCCGACTCGAAGTCGATGGAGGCTAGCGGCGCACCGGCGAGCGCGATCCCGGCCTCTTGGAGCGCCTGTCGGTCCTCTTCGTCGAGGTCGACGGTCCGCTCTGCCAGCAACGTGATCTTTGACGAATATGTCCTGAGAAAAAGTGCCTCCGCGACGCCGTGTTCGTCGGCGCCGATCACGGCGATGCGCATGTCGGTGACCTCGAAACCGTCGCAGATCGGGCAGTAGCGCAACTTGCCGCTTTCCAATGCCCGCCTGTGCGTGGCGGGATCGATCTGCGGACTGCGATTGACCACACCTGTCGCGAGCAACGTCATACGCGCGTCCAGCGTGCGGTTCACTGTGGATACGAGAAACCCGTCTCCCTTCCGCTCCAATGCCGTTGCGCGTTCAGGATGCAGCACCGCGCCATAGCGCTCGGCCTGCGCGCGCATCCGCACGAGCAGCTCGTCTCCGCCGATCCCTTCCGGGAAGCCGGGATGATTATGCGACCTGGGAATCCAGCTTGCCCGGCTGTTGCCGTCATCAATTACAACGACGTTGCGACGGAACCGTGCGAGATAAATGGCGGCGGTCAGGCCTGCCGGTCCGCCGCCGATGATCACGCAGTCAATCATTCGGGAGCATCGCCGGATCTGAGGTGCCCCGATCTGCGGCCAGCGTCGCGTGCACACTCGGCATCAGCGACGCAGTATTCCATTGGCGGGTTCGATCGGATCGGCCCCCGCAACCAGATGCCACCCTTTGCGGACTGCGTATTGAACGCCCCATCCAAGTGCGTAGGTCGCGACAATGGGCGCCAGTCCCCGGATCGCCGTTTCAGCGACGGTGCCGATGATAGCGCCCTTGATCCCGCTGTCACCGTCACCGCGGTCGATTGCAGCGCCTATGAGCGCGCCGAGCAGATTTGCCATGTGCCGTCCTTTCGTGAGGGTGCGCCCGACCGAGGTCGGGCGTGGAGACGTCTCGAGCGATCACGCCAGCGTTCGAACCGACGCTTCCCGATCCCAATAACGCTTCTTTGCCGCCTCGACGAAGCCGGCAAGGTCGGTGACGCCCTCGTCGGGCTCGACCCCCGCCTTGTCGAGGAGCGGCTTGGCGGCGTCGTTAACGCCGATCGCCTTCAAGTGGCCGAAAGCGTCCATCACCCATTGCACCGCGGCGCCTTCCTTGACGAGCTTGGCCGCAGCCGCCTCAGACAGGATCACCGCGCAAGCATCGACCGTCACCGACGGCTGGCCGAACAGCTGCGCGTCCGCGGCGATCGCGCTGCCGTCGGACAGGGGCACCTTGCCGACTTTGGGCGCGATCGTCATCGGCGTGCCGCCAGCGGCCTTCACCGCGTCCTTGAGCGTCGACAGCTCGCCGGCGTCGGTTCCGTCGGCGATCAGGATGCCGACCGTGCGGCCTTCCAGCGTGTGCTTTTCGAGCGGACCGCGGATGATGCGCAGCGCGGGCGAGGGATCCATGTCGAGAACCGGGGCGGCGGTCTTCGATGGCGGCGGCAGGTCCATCGCGAGGCCATCGGCGACGCGTTGCGCCAGAGTCTCGTCGACGTTGCGCAGGTTGGCCATGACCGAGATGCGGATATGCTCAAGGCTGACCTTGCTGAGCTCGAACACCAGCGCCGAGGCGATGTGCGCCTGTTCGGCCGGGTCCATCGACCGGAAAAACAGCCGCGCCTGGCTGTAATGGTCGGCGAAGCTCTCCGGCCGGATGCGCAGCTTCTGGCCCTGCTCTTCCGAGGGGAAAGTCTTGTAGCCACGCTCCGGGTCTTCGCGGGCGCCGGCTTCTTCGCCCGCCTGCGCCAGGCTGTTGGGCTCGTAATTGGCGCGACCCTTGGGAACCGACATCTGCATGTGGCCATCGCGCTGCTGGTTCATGAACGGGCAGCCCGCCGCCTCGGCACGGCCCTTCGCGCGGTTGATCGGCAGCTGATGGAAATTGACCGAGCCAAGCCGCGATAGCTGCGTGTCCGTATAGCTGAACAAACGGCCCTGCAGCAGCGGATCGTTCGAGAAGCCGATGCCCGGGACGACATGGCTCGGCACGAATGCGGCCTGTTCGGTTTCGGCGAAAAAATTGTCAGGATAGCGGTCGAGCACCATCTTGCCGACGATGCGGACGGGCAGCACCTCCTCGGGAATGATCTTGGTCGCGTCGAGCACGTCGTAGGGCTGGCTTTCGGCGAACGCCTCGTCGAACAGCTGCACGCCCAGCTCCCAGGTCGGGAAATCGCCGCGATCGATGCTCTCGAACAGATTGCGGCGCTGGAAGTCCGGATCGGCGCCGGCAATCTTCACCGTCTCGTCCCAGATCGTGGAGGCGAGGCCCGCCTTCGGCTTCCAGTGAAACTTGACGAAGGTCGACTTCCCCTCCTTGTTGATGAAGCGGAACGTGTGGACGCCGAACCCCTCCATGTTTGCGAAGGTGCGGGGCAGCGTGCGGTCGGACATCGCCCACATGACCATGTGGGTGGACTCGGGCATCAGCGAAATGAAGTCCCAGAACGTGTCGTGCGCGGTTGCCGCTTGCGGGTAGCCGCGATCAGCCTCCATTTTGGCCGCGTGGATCAGGTCTGGAAACTTGATCGCGTCCTGGATGAAGAAGACGGGGATGTTGTTGCCGACAAGATCCCAATTGCCCTCGCGCGTATAGAACTTGACCGCGAAGCCGCGCACGTCGCGCGGCGTGTCGACCGATCCGGCACCGCCCGCGACGGTCGAGAAGCGAGTGAACACCTCGGTGCGCTGGCCTTTCTTCTGGAACAGATCGGCGACGGTGATATCGGCGAGGCTCTCGGTGCACTCGAAATAGCCGTGCGCGGCCGAGCCGCGGGCGTGGACAATGCGCTCGGGGATGCGTTCGTGATCGAAATGGTTCATCTTCTCGCGGAAGACTTCGTCCTCGATCAGCACCGGGCCGCGCGGCCCCGCCTTCAGCTGGTTCTGATTGTCCGAGATCGGCATGCCATGGTTGGTCGTGAGCACCGGATGATCGTCGTCAGCGATCTGATGCGTTTCCCCGCCTGCGTAATCCTGCTTCCGCGCTTTGCCGTCCGACGCCATTGCTAATCCCCTTCAAGTTCACGCAGCACGGCGTGGACGATTACGATGTCGAGTGTCTTCCAACAGTCGGAGGGGTGCTCATATCGAGGTGCCCCTTGCTTTCAGTCACGACCCTTTCGGCCGAGGCTGATCAGATTTTGTCACCGAGCGCGCCTTTGATGCCGCCCTTGAGCTTCTGCCCTTTGCCGGTCGCCTGCTGTGCGGCGCCGTCTGCTGCCAGATCGGGGTTATCGGTCCGGGTGCCGACCTCCTGCTTGGCGTCACCGACCAGGTCGTTGATCGCGCCCTTCACCTTGTCCACGAACTCGCCCACGATGCATCTCCATTGATTGCAATAGGCTTCAACGACGACCGCGCGCTTTGGCTCCCGCTATGCACGGAAAAATGCATAAGACTGGAACGCATGGCGGCTGAACCTGTTCGGACGACAACAGGGGAAAAGCGGATGCACCGATTGCTGATCGCCGAGGACATTCCGGCCGTTGCCAGCCACCTAGAGGATCTCGCGCGGGATTCCGGGATCGACGCGATCATGATCGTTGACAGTATCGAGAGCGCTCGAGCCGTCATCGAATTTGCTCCTGAGATCGCGATCATCGACCTCAATCTGGCCGACGGCTTCACCGGCCCGATGATCGCTGATGAGCTGCGACGGAGCTGCGACACCCGGATCATCTATCTCACGGCCAACCCGGAGCTTCTCCCCGAGGCATTGCATATGGAGCACCGGGTGTTGCGTGAACGATAGGCGAACACGAAGCCGCGTCATGCAGCGAGCAACGATGTGGGTGTGCGTAGCGGCCTGAGCTGGCCGACCGGAGGGCGGTCGTCGGTGTTCCAGCGGTAGTCGCCGGTGAGCGAGATATGCTCCCACCCGAGCGGTGCGATGTGGCGGGCAGTTTCAGGAGGCACGGCCATGCCGGCGATGGCCTGTTCGAGGTAGCGGGTGTTCCACAGGATGATGGCGGCTACGAGCAGGTTGAGGCCGGAGGCGCGGTAGGTCTGGTTTTCGAACCGGCGGTCCCGCAGTTCGCCGAGCTGATTGAAGAACAGCGCTCGGGCGAGCGCGTTGCGCGCCTCTCCCTTGTTGAGTCCGGCCTGGGCACGCCGGCGCAGGTCGATGTCGCGCAACCAGTCGAGCATGAAAATCGAGCGTTCGATCCGCCCGACCTCACGCAATGCCAGCGCAAGGCCGTTCTGACGTGGATAGGCGGACAACCGGCGCAGCATGGCGGAGGCGGTGACGGTGCCGCTGCGGATCGAGGTGACGAGGCGGAGCAGTTCGTCCCAATGGTCAGCGACGTGGCCGACCGCGACCGGATCGCCGGTCAGTCCGACGAGCAGCGCCCCGGCATCCTGCTGCGGCAGCAGATGCAGGCGTCGTTCCTTCAGATCCCGCAAACGCGGCGCGAAGCGGTAGCCGAAGAACGGCATGAGGCCAAATACATGGTCGGAGGCCCCGCCGGTATCGGTGTAATGCTCTTCGATCGACAGACCGGTGGCATGGTAGAGCAGCCCGTCGAGGACATAGGGCGCCTTGCCCGCTGTCGCCGCGATCACCCTGCTCGCAAACGGGTCATATTGATCCGAGATGTGGGTGTAGAAGCTGACGCCGGGTTCGTTGCCGTTACGCGCGTTGATGTCACCGATCGCAGCCCCGCGCCCACCGGCGTGAAAGAGCTGGCCATCGCTCGACGACGTGGTGCCGTCGCCCCACAGGCTGCTTAGCGGCAGGGCGCGATGCGCGTCGATCAGTCGCGCCAGCGCTGCGCCATAGGCGCTCTCGCTGACGTGCCAGTCATGCAGATGTGCGAGCTGGCGCAGGGTGGCCGCCTGGCAGGTATCCGCCATGCGCGTCAGGCCGAGATTGATGCCGTCCGCCAGGATCACGGTGAGAAGCGCGTTACGATCATCGGCCGGTCGACCGGAGCGGCGATGCGTGAAGCATTCGGAAAAGCCGGTCCAGCCATCGACCTCCAGCAACAGATCGGTGATCTTCACGCGCGGCAGGCGGTCGTAGACCATGCGCCGCACGTCCTCTGTACTGGGCGGGGTTACGGCCTTGAGCGGCGAGATGACGAGCCCGCCGGCGTCGAGCCGTACCTGGGGCAGTTCCCCCTGCCGGGCGAGCGCCGTGACTTGTTCGATCGCGGTATCGAGGCGGGCACGGCGACCGGCAATGAAGGTATCGAAGTCGGTGTCGATCGCCAACGGCAACGGCCCGCGCTCGCGTAGCGCCGCAAAGGTGGCGGGCGGCAGGAGGTAGCTGTCGAAAGCACGATACTGGCGACTTTCCTCTACCCATATGTCGCCGGCACGCAGCCGATCGCGCAACTGGGTGAGAGCGCACAGTTCATAGGCTGCGCGGACGACCTGCCCGTCGCGCAGCACGAAAGGCCGCCACGATGGCGGCACGAAGCGAAGCGGTGGATTGTCGGGCAAGCGTCGCCTGCCGGTCCGATAAACCTCACCGACAATCCGGACCGCATCGAGCAGCCCCTGGACCGGGCCGGCACCCCGGAAGGTGGAGGCGCCCAGGAACGGCCCGATCACCGCACGCAGCGAGCGATGCCGGTCGATCAGCTCGGCAGTACGATCGGTCGTCTCCGGCGCGACCAGTATCTCCGCTTCCCCGACCGCCGTTCCCAGTTTCTCCCAGTCGATCGCCATCGCGGCAAGCGAGTCCAAGCCTTGCGCCCGTGCATCGATCAGCAGGCGGCAGGAGCCGGTGAGCAGGCGCAACTGTGCCTGGAGCGCGCGGATCGTACCCAGCGCCTTGTCGCGCGTCCGGTTCTCGGCGCGCCGCATCATGCTGCCGAGCAGCTTGTCCGTCATCGCCAGCACCGCATCGGCGAGGCTCTCACGAAGCCGCAGCGCGGCTGCCGCCAGGACGGCATGGCGGCGCCGGTCGGGCAGTTCCGCCAGATGCTGCGATGTGATCCGCACCGCCTCGTCGGCGATGCGGTCGAAGGCCGCGGTCGGGATCGTAGCGGCCCGCGCCGGGGCCAGTCCGATCGCCCGGACATGATCCAGTCGTTCGAGCAGGCGCATGACGTTGCGCGGTGCCGGCGACAGCGGCGGGTTGCGCAGCCACGACAGCCACGTCGCACCCCGGTCGCCACGACGGGCGAGCAGCGCATCGAGGCGGGTACGTCCGCCATCACCCAGCCCCTGGGTCAGCACATCGTGGACGAGTTCGTCGGCCTGGCGGCGCGCTCGTCGTACGATCGCCTCGATGACGGTGACGGGCGGCAGCAACAGGCGACGCCGTCGCATTTCGTCGATGACGATCTCGGCCAGCTGCAATGGCTGGATGATGGTCTGCGCCACGGGCATGGCGAAGGTGGCCAGTGCGTGGAAGTCGGTCCGGCCGAACGCTCGATAGCCCATGCGTCGTGCCAGATCGGTGAGATGCGCACGGCGGGTCGGCTCACGACGGCCATAGTCATGCCAAGCCGCTTCAGGCACATCGAGCTGACGGGCGACGAACGACAGGACCGCTGCGGGCGGCGTCTCGTCCGCGCCGAGTACCCGCCCGGGCCAGCGCATATAAAGGAGCGTCATGGCGTAACCGAGCTGCGATGCGGGACCACGCCGGATCGAGACCCAATCGAGATCCTCGCGTGACAGGGTGAAATGTCGCGCGATCTCGCGTTCGTCAGTCGGGGGATCGAACTGACCCGCAAGCGCCTCGCGGGTGAGCAGGCGTCGCCTCGCCATGACCCTGAACCTGCTTGAGGCTGTCCGTCAGACGGTGATTGGACGGCCAGCGTGAATGTGTCCGTCAACTCTGGACCTGTAACGGCGATTCGGACAAGATCGCGTCAAGATGGGAAAACGGACACTTCGGACCCGCGCATGGCGCTGATCGGCTATGCGCGCGTCTCGACCGCAGACCAGAAGCTGTCGCTCCAGCTTGACGCGCTGAACACTGCCGGGTGCGACCGTATATTCGACGATCACGCATCCGGGGCAAAAGCCGATCGGCCTGGCCTAACCGAAGCGCTCGCCTATTTGCGCCCCGGCGACACGCTGGTGGTCTGGAAACTCGACCGCCTCGGCCGCTCGATGAGCCACCTGATCGAGAAGGTCGGCGAGCTTGCGGCGCGCGGCATCGGGTTCCGCTCACTCACCGAGAATATCGACACCACGACGCCGGGCGGCATGCTGGTGTTCAACATCTTCGGCTCGCTGGCCCAATTCGAGCGTGACCTGATCCGTGAACGCACTCATGCCGGCCTCAAGGCCGCACGCGAGCGGGGCAACAAGGGTGGTCGCCGGCCTGTCGTTACCCCCGACAAACTACGTAAAGCGCGGGCGCATATCGCAGCGGGCCTCACTGTTCGTGAGGCGGCGGCCCGGCTCAAGATCGGCAAAACCGCCCTATACAAGGCTCTGGAAAACGCGTGAAACCGCTGGCGATCAAGAACTCGTGGGTGCTGGTCACAGGGGCTTCGACCGGTTTGGGCAGAGCGTCCGCCCTCCGCTTGGCGGCATCGTACCAGGCCAAGCCCCTGATTGTTGGACGAAGGCTCGACAACTTGCGGGAGCTACAGACCGAAATTGACGAGCGGTTCAATGTGCCGTGCGAGATTATAGTGGCTGATCAACGTGAAATCGAGGGCAGGGAGAAAATCGCGGCTAAGGTTGCAGAATTGCAAGTAACAGCCGCTTTGTTGGTTGCCGGAATGACGAGCGTTGGTTCATTTGATGCAGGCCGTGCCGACACTTATGCCGAGGTAATTGAAACAAACATACTCGGTTTCACGGATTTGCTGGCTCGCCTGATTGCGATTTTCAGGGAGCAGCCGTTTGAATCCTCAGTAATCGCCGTGTCGAGCCTGGCGGGCGAAACATCCGTGCCCTTCCAAGCGGTCTACGGCGCGTCGAAAGCCTATGTGAGCACCCTCATGCGAGCGCTTTCCGTGGAGCTTGCCGGGACGGGAGTGAGTGTTGGGTCTTTTGCACCCGGTGGAATCGACACAGACATGGCTGCCCTCAGCGATTTGAAGTGGGGGAGGTTGGGTTTGATGGACGTTGACCGGTGCGCGGCCCATGCAGTCCACGCTCTGGTTTATCGGCAATCCTTCGCCATACCGGGGATGGGCAACCAGCTCACATATTTGGCGAGCAGGGTTCTACCTCGATCGTTGGTCAATCGGATTGCCGCCCTCCCATATCGGCGCCCGTAGGGCGGCACCACATAAAAGGGGCAGGAAAGCCTGCGAATAGCATCTGCTGGCATCGTACCGGATTTGTTCGCCCTTAGCGTGCAGATACGTCACTTTCGTGTAGTCACCCCGCGTCGGCGGGGGTGGCAGGGCGGATCACCGCGGCAGCTTGCACATAGCTTCCTTACATCACTTACCTGTATCAATTCTGCAACATGGATACCCTCAAGCGCAGACGCGAAAGATTCTGTTTGTCAGTCTAGTGCCGACGCGGCCATTGTTGCTTCAGGCGATGCGAGCAAACGACACCGCCACATTTGCAGGGCTGATCATCAAGCGTTCCGGCGCGCCGAGCTCAATCGGCGGTCGGGAACGGGAACATGGGGAAGGACGCCTGAGAGCCACTCATCAAGGGAGCATCAGATGATCAGACATACCACGTCAGCTGGCGCGATCGCGTTCGCGCTGCTTGCTGCCGGTACCGCGCACGCGGCGGAGCCTGTCGCGACGACAACTGCGGCGACAACGACCCTGCCGCAAGCGGAGGCGGCGCAGGACGCGTCGGCATCGGCCGGCACTGCCGCCTCCGCGGATCCCAGCGACGACATCGTCGTGCTCGGTACGCGACGCACCGATCGCACGCTGGCCAACTCGCCATCACCGGTCGACGTCATCAGCGCGGCCGAACTGACGACACAGCCGTCGGCGAACATGATCGACCAGCTGAAGAACATCGTGCCCTCGTTCTACGCCGGGCAGAACTCGATCTCCGACGCGTCCACCTTCGTGCGCTCGCCGTCGCTGCGCGGGTTGGCGGGCGATCAGGTGCTCGTCATGCTGAACGGCAAGCGCTACAATCGCGCGGCGCTGGTGCAGGTCTACGGCGGCAGCGATACCGGGCTCGGGCGCGGTGCGCAGGGTCCGGACATCTCCGCCATCCCCTCGCTCGCGATCGGCAGCCTGCAGGTGCTGCGCGAAGGTGCCACCGCGCAATATGGCTCTGACGCGATCGCCGGCGTGCTGAACTACGGTCTGCGCGAAGATCAGGGGATCGAGATCGTCGGCCGGGCGGGCCAGTACTACGCGGGTGACGGCGAGAGCTACCAGATCGCCGGCAACGCCGGCCTCAAAGGCACTTGGGGCTTCATCAGCGCAACCGCCGAATACGTCGACGAGGGCCAGACCAGCCGCGGTGTCACGCGACCGTCGGCGGCCAATTTCGCGCAGAACTTCCCCGCGCTCGCGTCGCAACTGCCGAACTTTCCCGGACCGGTGCAGATCTGGGGCAATTCGCCCATGCACGGGTTCAAATCGGTGGTGAACGCCGCGATCAACGTCACCGACAACAGCAAGCTCTACGCGTTCGGCAATTACGCCGAGAGTAAGGGCAACCAGAGCTTCAACTACCGCGCTCCCGTATCGAGCACCGCGGTCGACACCAATGGCGTGGTGCGCAACCAGGGCGCGAACGGCGCCTTCAACAACACCTTCTTCCTGACGCCGTGTCCAACCGGCAACGCTACTTGCCCTGCAGGCGGCTTCGTGCGCGACACCAACACCTTCCGTTTCGCCAACCTCTATCCGGCAGGCTTCACGCCGCGCTTCGTCGGCAAGTCGCAAGAGATCTACGGCGTAGTCGGCTACAAGGGGACGAGCGGCGACTTCAGCTACGACTTGTCGGGCACCTGGGCGCGAAACAAGCTGGCGCTGTCGATGTACAGCTCGGCCAACTTCTCCTTCGGTCCCGCGACCCAGACCAGTTTCGACTTCGGCGATCTGATCCAGAAGGAAGTGAACGCCAACGCCGACTTCACCTATGCCGCTGACCTCGGGCTCGCAGCGCCACTGACGATCTCGTTCGGTGGTGAATTCCGCAAGGAAACCTACGAGCAGACTGCCGGAGACGAGCAATCCTATGCCGCCGGTCCTTACGCGGTCGCGCAGCGGCTCTACACGCAGACCGCGCCCGGCGTGTACGCCTTCTCCGGCACGACCGCCGCGCAGGGTGTCGGTGCGAGCGGCTATGCCGGCACCAGCCCGCAGACAGCGGGCAAGTTCAGCCAGAAAGCCTATGGCCTGTACGTCGGGCTCGAGACCGATCTGACCGAAGCGCTGACGGTCGGTGCAGCCGGCCGCTACGAGCATTATAACACCTTCGGCGACGCCTGGGTCGGTAAGGTCAACGCGCTCTACAAATTCGCTGACGCCTTCTCTGTCCGCGGCAGCATCGGCACCGGCTTCCACGCGCCTTCGCCCGGTCAATCCAACGTCTCGATTGTGACGACCTCGTTCAACAACGGCGTCGCATTCCAGAGCGGCACCTACCCGACCAACACCGCAGTGGCGCAATATTACGGCGCGAGCGATCTGACGCCGGAGAAGTCGACCAACTACGGCGCTGGCTTCATCCTGGAACCGGTCGCCAACATGACGATCACGGTTGACGGCTATCAGATCGATCTGCGCAACCGCATCGGCCTCACCTCGCCGTTCATCGTCACCGCGGCCGATCTCGCCGCGCAGCCCGCTCTGCTCCCAGTCGGCGTCGGCGGGCAGGTGCAATATTTCACCAACGGGTTCAAGACGCGCACCCGCGGCATCGATGTCGTCGGCACCTGGCGCACGACGCTGAGCGAAGCACTGCTCAACTTTTCGATCGCGTACAATTACAATGATACCAAGGTCGTCGACTACAACACGCGGATCATCAGCGCGGCGCAGCTGATCGATGCGGAGAATTTAGCACCCAAGCACCGTGTGGTATTCAATGGCAATTGGTCGCTCGACAACCTGAGCTTCAACGTGCGCGAGAACTATTATAGCTCGTTCACCAGTGCGCAGGATTACGGTCAGACCAACGGCGTGCCTAATCAGCGTTTCGGCGGCAAGTTCACCACCGACCTCGAGCTGAGCTATACCTTTGCCGACCATTTCACGCTGGCAGTCGGTGCGCAGAATTTCACCGACGAACGGCCCGATCGGCTCGCTCCGACCGCGACCGTGCAGATCTATCCGCTAACCGGCGGGACCTCTGATGGTCAGGTATACCCGCGAAATGGCGGCCCCTTCGGATTCAACGGCGGCTTCTACTATACGCGTCTGCGCGTGAAGTACTGACAAGCAGCGGTGAGGCGGATCGGTCCGTCTCACCGCTTCTCATGGGACAAGACGTGAAGCTTACTCCACGCACCGCCACGATCGACGATCTGGACGCCCTCAAGATCACGATCCGCCGCGCCATCGACCAGCTGCAATCAGGTTTTCTGACACCTGATCAGATCCGTGCCAGCCATCAGGTAATGGGTTTGGACACGCAACTGCTGCGGGATGGTACCTACTTCATGCTGCTCGACGGGGACACGATCGCGGGCTGTGGCGGGTGGAGTTACCGCAAGACGCTGTTCGGAGGAGACGCGAGCATCGTGGCCCGAGAGCCCGAACGCCTCGATCCGGCGATCGATGCGGCGCGGATCCGTGCGATGTACACTGACCCTGGCTATGTTCGGCGCGGCCTCGGCCGCATGATCTTAGACTTGTGCGAGAGCGCCGCGCGCACCGCCGGTTTCGTTCGCTCAGAGATGATGGCTACGCTGGCGGGGGAGCCGCTCTACACGGCGTGCGGATACCGGCGACTGGAGGCGCCGATCGCTGCAGCAGCAGCAGATGGCGTGTCGGTACCGCTAGTCCGGATGGGCAAGTCACTGCAGTGATGTCGCAAAATAGCGACATACGAGACGCTCGGAACTCAGGACTTTGGCGACACGACCCCAGTCCCATAACCCCGTCGCCAGGTGTCCATTTCGAGAAAGCGCAATCGGGAACAGGTTTTGGGAAATGGTGCCGCCCGAGAGGTGAAGTGCCCTCCCTCACCTTCTGTGATCCTGGCTGGGGTTCCCAATCGGGAACGGCACGGGGGCCTCCCGCTCGCCGCATTAGATGGTCAGGGCGGGTTGCTTGGTGGCCGATACCGCGCTGCCTGAAGACGCTGCCATGATGAGCAGAATAGCGAACCATTGAAGTGGCGTCAGCACCTCCCCCAGAACGACAAAGCCGGCCAGCGCCGCAACAGCTGGTGCAGCGCTGAGCAGAATGCCGAAGACGTGGGACGGCAACCGGCGCATCGCCTCCATTTCCAGCGAGTAGGGCAAGGCGCTCGACAGGATCGCCACGGCGAAACCGACAGCTAGGACCAACGGTGCCAGTAAGGCAGAGCCTGCCGTTGCCGCGCCAATCGGCACGGAAATGGCGGCTGCGACTATCATTCCCCAAGCGACCGCATCCCCACCGAGTGCGCCGGAAACGCGCTTCCCATAAACAATGTAGAGCGCCCAGCAGGTCGCCGCGCCGCCTGCAAAAACCAATCCAATCGGATCGAGCGCCGCGCCCGAGCGAAGCGGCAACAGCAGCACAAGGCCGATCACCGCCGCGACGAACCAGACAATGTCTCGCCGCGATCGTGACCCGCAGAGCACCACCATCAGCGGTCCAAGCACCTCGATTCCGGTCGCGATGCCAATGGGGAGGCGAGCGAAGGCCTGATAGATCAGCAGGTTCATCGACCCGAGCATCGCCCCATAGGCAATGAGCGCCGACAGCATGGCGCGAGAGGGCCGCCTCCGCCACGGTCGCCGCAGTGCAAAAAGCAGCAACGCCGCCAGAGCGATGCGCAGGCCTGTGGTGCCGTAAGCGCCGACCAGCGGGAACAGGTGCTTGGCAAAGGCAGCGCCAACATTCTGCGCGACCAAGGACACCAAGACGGCGCTTGCGCCGATCATTGGGGCAGACGGACGATTGGAGGTGGCGGGTGCTGCATCAATCATCTTGTGGGTTATAGTCTCATTTGGGTGAGGCGAGCGCTTAACTTCGGCTTACCGCACGAGACATCCACTCACGGGGGGCTTGATGAGCGAGACAAATTATCGGACTAATCCACTCGACCGCTTCGATCGGGCGATCCTCGACATCCTTCGGCGTGACAATCGCACGCCTCAAAGAACGATTGCCGAGCGGGTGAACCTCTCGCCGGCCGCAGTGCAGCGGCGCATCGCCGCAATGGAAGCTAATGGCACGATCATCGCTAACGTGGCGATTGTTTCGCCGACGCTTGAAGGACCTCGGATCGCCATCGTGGTCGAAGTTCATCTCGTAAATGATCGCTCCGAGCTGGTCGAACCAATCAAGGCGCTGTTCCGCCAGACCGTCGAAGTACAGCAATGCTATTACGTCACTGGCAATGGCGGGTTCGTCCTGATTGTCAGCGTGCCGGACATGGCGAGCTATGAAGTGCTCGCACGTTCCTTATTCGCCGACAACGATGCGGTATCGACCTACCGGACGCTTGTCGTCCTTGATGCGGTAAAGGCACCTGCCGCTCCATGAACCGCGACCGGCCTAAGCTGAGCCTGAGCTTTCCCATGTCAATCGGCGTCCAAAAAGGACCCCCTATCGGCGTGCAAAAGGGACCCCCTTCGTCGAGCAGCGTAACGGGTATGACGGGCGCACTGTTCGTGCTGGTTGCGGCGTAGGGCGGGCGTAGCCCGACCGGAGGCGCAACCAGCGCGAAGCGTTCTCTGCCGGTGCCCCAGGCTTCAGCTTCGATGTTTGAAGCGCCAGCTGTCGTTGCCGGTTTCGACGATGTCGCAATGGTGGGTAATGCGGTCGAGCAGCGCGGTGGTCATCTTGGGGTCGCCAAAGACGGTCGGCCACTCACCAAAGGCCAGGTTGGTGGTGACGATGACCGAGGTCTTCTCGTAGAGCTTGCTGACGAGGTGGAAGAGCAGTTGACCGCCCGAGCGTGCAAACGGCAGGTAGCCAAGCTCGTCGAGCACCACGAGATCGAGGCGCGAAAGCTGGGCCGCCAGCGTGCCGGCCTTGCCGAGGCGCGTTTCCTCCTCGAGCCGGTTCACCAGGTCCACTGTGTTGAAGTAGCGTCCGCGGGCGCCGGCTCGTACCACATTGGCAGTGATGGCGGTGGC